>JALVLX010000075.1 GCA_027032855.1 Flavobacteriales bacterium
GTAAAAGATGCCATACCAATTGCATCAAATAATAAGCTTAAGAATAATTTAGTCAGATTAATGTTTTTATTCATTTTTTGATTTTAGTTTTAAATTGTTTTCTGAATTTTTCCAATTTAGGCAAAACCACATATTGACAATACGGATTATCGGGATTGTTTGCCAAATAATTTTTATGATAATCTTCCGCTTCATAAAAATCAGTAGCAGCCAACACTTCCGTTACAATATATTGCTCATAAACATCCGAGTCATTTAAAAATTTTATATAAGCATTTGCTATTTCTTTTTGCTTATCATTCGTATAAAAAATTGCAGAACGATATTGCGTGCCGACATCATTTCCTTGCCTGTTTAAGGTCGTTGGGTCATGCGTGGCAAAGAACACTTGCAATAACTCTTCATAACTGACTTCATCAGGATAATAGACAATTTTTACAGCTTCTGCATGACCGGTCGCACCGGTTGTAACCTGTTCGTAAGTCGGATTTGGGCGTTTGCCACCTGTATAACCCGGTGTGACACTTTTTACACCTTTCATTTCTTTAAAAATGGCTTCGGTACACCAGAAGCAACCACCCGCAAATATGGCTGTTTCTGTAGAGATTTGGTTCATATAAGTCAAATTATTTTCAGTAATATACTTATTTACATTTTGTAAAACTACAATAATTATACCAATTGTTAATTAAACATTTTTACGGACAAATAATATTAATAAGTCAAAATGAAATCTAAAATAATGAAGGTTTCTAAAAAAGAACAAAAATTGAAAATATTTATAGCTAATACAAACAAATACCACTCAATAATTAGTTTATTTTTCCTATTTTTGAGACGTTTTTCAAAAAAACATTAATCTTTAATAAAATTTATTTCTATGAGTGATAAAAAACCAACCATAATATGGACAAAAGTTGACGAAGCTCCGGCTTTGGCAACTTATTCATTTTTACCAATCGTGAAGGCATTTGTAAAAGCTGCCGGGGTCAATGTCGAAATCAAAGATATCTCACTTGCCGGCAGAACTTTGGCAAATTTTCCCGATTATCTCAATGAAGATCAACAAAAACCCGATGATTTGGCATTTTTGGGCGAATTAACCCAAAGCCCCGACGCCAACATCATGAAATTGCCCAATATCAGTGCGTCTATTCCGCAGTTACAAGCCGCCATCAAAGAATTGCAAGACAAGGGCTATCCCCTCCCCGATTTCCCTGAGGAACCTGAAACCGATGAAGAAAAAGCCTTGCGTCAACGCTTTGCCAAATTGTTGGGAAGTGCCGTTAATCCTGTTTTACGTCAAGGAAATTCCGACCGTCGTGCAGCGGAAAGTGTTAAAAAGTTTGCACAAAAAAATCCGCACAAAATGATGAAACCTTGGCCGGAAAATTCTAAAGCACACGTAGCACACATGCAAGCAGATGATTTTTACGGCAACGAAAAATCAGTAGTCGTACCGGAAGAAACGGATTTCAAAATCGTGCTTAAAACCGGCAATGGTGAAGTTGTTTTAAAAGATGATTTACACGCCTTAAAAGATGAAGTTTTGGATATGACTTTTATGAACACCAAAGCTTTGCAAGAGTTTTACAAAGAACAAATTAAAGATGCCAAAGATAAAGATATCC
>JALVLX010000076.1 GCA_027032855.1 Flavobacteriales bacterium
AATCGATACGGCAAATATTAAAAAAAAAAATGGCACAACACAATGAACTAGGCAAACAAGGCGAACAAATTGCCCGTGAATATTTGGAGAAGAAGGGCTATCAAATTTTGGATACCAACTGGCAATATAGTCATACGGAAATAGATATTTTAGCCCGTAAAGGTGATGTTTTAGCGGTTGTAGAAGTCAAAACACGTTCTAGTGACCACTACGGTAAACCCGAAAAGTTTGTCAGCAAAAAGAAAATTAATAATTTAAAAAACGCTGCCAATTATTATGTCAAAACAAACAATTTAGACGTAGAAATCCGTTTTGACATTATCAGCATTATCAAAAATCAATATGTTGAGGAAATTGAACACTTTGAAGATGCTTTTTTGTGGTTTTGATTACAAAATTTAATTAATCTAAAACCTGAGGTCTCACAAAATTAACGTAATTTTGTCACTTCAAAAGTTCAGACAATGACCATCAAATTAATATTCCTCACTTTATTGATATTAGCCCTCGGTGTTATGGGTATTGCCGTCAAAATCATCTTAAAAAAAGATGGCCGTATTGAAGGCACTTGCGCCAGTTTAAATCCCGAAACCAACCCCGACAACAAACCTTGCTCATTCTGTGGTCGCACACGCGAAGAATATGAAGGTAATTGTGATCACGAAATGCACCGGCGAATAGCCGAAGAAAAAGCCAAAGGTGATTTAACAACTTTTATCAAAAACCTGAACAAAAATAAATAGTCATGTGGCAAATTGTGATTTTCGGACTCTTTATCGTTTTTTCGTTGAGCCTGTTTTTCTATTATTTTGGCATTTTCCAACGACTATTATCTTACAAAGAAAAAAAACAAGCTGATAAAAACATTCCTGTATCTGTAATTATTTGTGCCAAAGATGAAGCCGAAAATCTCAAAAAGTTTTTACCTGAAATTTACCAACAAGACTATCCCGAATTTGAAGTCGTTCTCATTGACGATCGTTCTATCGATGAGACTTACGATATCATGCAAGAATTTGAAGAACGCTACCCCGGCAAAACCCGTTTGGTAAAAGTCAATGTCAATGATGATGAGCGCCTGCGTGGCAATAAGAAATACGCTTTGACACTGGGTATTAAAGCTGCCAAACATGAACACTTGCTCTTCACAGATGCCGACTGCCGGCCAAAATCAAAGTTTTGGATACAACATATCGCTCAAAAATTTGACAATCAAAAGCAAATCGTTTTGGGTTACGGCAAATACCGATACCGCAAAGGATTTTTGAACAAACTGATCCGCTACGAAACCGTCCAAACCGCCCTGCAATATTTTTCTTATGCCCTCAAAGGCATGACCTACATGGGAGTTGGTCGCAATTTGGCTTACACCAAGGAGTTATTTATGGAAAATAACGGTTTTTACACACATTTAGATGTTTTATCCGGCGACGACGACTTGTTTGTCAACGAAACGGCTACTGCAGACAATACGGCTATTTGTTTACTTCCCGATAGTTTTACAATATCTAATCCCAAACAGCGTTATAAATCTTACATTTTGCAAAAACGCCGCCACACAGGTACAGCCAAACACTACAAAACCAAACACAAACTGTTATTGAGTTGGTATTTCATCTCATTATTGGG
>JALVLX010000077.1 GCA_027032855.1 Flavobacteriales bacterium
GAGCAAGAGCTTTTTCTCAAGACCTATTCTTGTTTTCGTCTATTTTCTTTCAAAAACAAACGCTGCTTGCTTATTATTCCAATAATGTCGATGATCTATTTCTTTTCTCGCTTTAACGCAATTTTTTTATTGCCAAAACGGATTGCAAAGATACAACAAAAAAATCCACTAATCCAAACTTTTTGAGAAATATTTTTTATTTATTTCTTAAAGCGCTGAGATACTTTGTTTTATTACAAAAACTTTTTTCTCAAATAGCTCCTATACATTAAATATCTATAGAACCGGATTTTTTCAGCTTGTCAATGCTCCTCTTTACTTGTTTAAAGCGGGTGCAAAGATACAACAATTTTTTTCTATTTGTCAAGGGTTTTTTTGAAAAAAAATTAATTTATTTTTAATAGGTTGATATACAGTGTTTTATGTTAAAAAAAGTGATGATGTTTGAATTTTTTTTGAATTTGATCCTTAATAAGGATATAAAAAAAAGTAAATGCAGGATTTTATATCTCAAAAATCTGTCAATTTTATACTGTTGGACGATTTTTGAAATAATTTTGGGGATTTATTATTGAAAAACACTGTAATTATATAGATTTATTACCTTTTATTATTGAAATATTCACATTAATATGACTGATTTTTTTAACAATTGTTTAATTGTAATGTGAATAAGCCGGTAATATTGTATGATTGTAAAAAAATATAGGTGAGGACTTATTGTTTACGTTACAAAGGTGTCGCTCCTATGGAGCTCAATGGAACCTCCTTATTGTTTACGTTACAAAGGTGTCGCCCCTACGGGGCTCAATGGAACCTCCTTATTGTTTACGTTACAAAGGTGTCGCCCCTACGGGGCTCATTAATTTGCTAATGTTTCTCCTATGGTATAGCCCCATCGGGGCGAAACCTTTGTAGCAACAATTATAACAACATAATATCAAAAGCTCCGTAGGAGCGAAACCTTATATTAATTACATTATTAGTCGGTAAATACAGCCACAAAATAAAAATAGAGAAAAGGTGTCTTTTGTTGTCTCATCTACAAAAATGTCGCCCCTACGGGGCTCAAAGGTGGGGAATTATTGTTATCTGTTTTGTCATTGAGATACAAAAAATAAATAATTTTTATCATTACTTTTTTGCATTGCCCAAAAAAGTAACAAAAAACGCTAGCCTTACGAAACTTTTCCTAATTTCTACGTTTTTCTCCCTAAACAATCTGAACTCGCACGAGCCTTTTACTTTTTAATTGCATTTTGATTGATTGCAAATTTCTATTTTCATAAGACACTTTTGTTTTGCTCAAACAGCAGATTGTTCTTGACGTCCGAAAAACTTGAAATTTACGGAAAACCTTCGTATGGCGAAGGGTGATGACCGCATTTTACCATCTTTTTAAAAAAGTCTGCGATATAAGATTGGTAATAAATTTTTCTAATTTTCTCTAATATAAAAATGCAGGGACACCCAAAAGCTACAAAATAAATTTATAACATATTTATTATCAACTGTTTAATTTTAAACGAAATAAAAATAGCGAAAACAGAAAAAATAAATAATTTTTATCATTACTTTTTTGCATTGCCCAAAAAAGTAACAAAAAACGCTAGCCTTACG
>JALVLX010000078.1 GCA_027032855.1 Flavobacteriales bacterium
GCCATAGATAAACTCTTATTTTGGATGATTGTATTTACGCCTTCTATTTTCGTATATACACACTTGATAATGAGCGAAATACTGGTCACTTTTTTTCTCACTTTATTGTTTTGGATTTTATTACAACCTTGGAGCAAACGCCGGTTTATTTACGTACAAATTATCGTGTTATTATTAGCTTTTATTAAACCGGTTTTTTATCCGTTGATTTATTTTAATTTCATCTTTTTTGTATATTATTTTATCAAAAAAAAGGTATTCAGTCCTTGGCTTTTTGTGCCTGTCATCATGTTGCAACTCTATATGCATCACAATGAGCAAAAATTTGGTTACAAACATTTTTCAGATATTGAAAATGTTAATTTGATTAACTACAATATGTATTATTTTATGGTTAATCGCACATCCATTGATTCTACCAATCATTGGATGGAACAAGTATATTCCGATGAATTTAAAGCTATGTCTCCCAAAGCACAAAACGAATATTTACATCTGAAGGCTCTGGAGGTTATTAAAAATAACTTTTTTAGTTATACTTTTTATCATCTGAGTAAAGCTATTATTGGTGTTTTATATCCCGGAAGATATGATTTACTTACCTACAACAAGAATCATAAACCGGAAAAAGGATTTTTATATTTACTCAATACAAAAAAATCTTTATGGGAAATTATAAAATTAAAATTTTCTTGGGTGTTTATTTTTTTGATTCCCGTCTTTTTTACCAATTTGTTTAAATGGTATTATTTTATAAAATTTATACTTCGTGAAAAATTGGATTTAAAGATTTATTATTTTATAACCATACTCATTTTGTATATTTTGATTACAGGTCCTGTCAATACTTCGCGTTATATGATGCCGTTTCAATTTGTGGTGATTGCGCTGGCTTATATTGAGATTAAAAAGTTAAAACCGGCATGGTTGAAATTTATAAACCGGTACGAATAGGTTGCTAACTTTTAAAACTTGTTTTGTTCTGTCATTCAACTTTCAAGACTTAAGAATATTGAACTGTTTTGCGTTATTTGGTTATAATAATTTAAATTTTGTGTTAAAATTATATCACTAACATAAATGATATGTAAAAACTGCATTTTTTATTCTATTATTGTTGATAAGTCAATTGGTACTTGCTCAATATCAAAACATGAATTGGTTTTTTGGTAACGGTACAAAATTGAAATTTTCAACTGACCCGCCAACAGCTTCAATTAATGGGCAAATTGCCAATAATAACAATAGTGTAACTTATAGTGATCCTTTAACGGGACAATTAGAGTTTTATACGGATGGACATTACATATATAATTACAATCACAATGTGATTCAAGGAAGTCAAGATGACTTTCCCGGAGATGATGTTGTATCTGTTTTAATTTGTCCTTATCCCAATCATAATGAAAAATATTTCATATTTACAACTGTACATCATCATCACATGGATCAGACAAAATTCTATTATTCAGTTGTTGATATGTCTGGAAATAATGGATTAGGGATAGTTAATGTGTTAAATGAACCTATGCCGGGCTTACCGGCAAATGCAGGTTCTTACTTTATTGTTAGTAATCAAGTTATTGTAAAACATTCGGATGGGCAATCTTTTT
>JALVLX010000079.1:0-1348 GCA_027032855.1 Flavobacteriales bacterium
CCGCTACCACCACCGGTAACAATGATGTGTTTGTCTTGTAAGGCGCCATCGCGCAACATGGATTCTTTGTATTTCATAGTTTTATGTAATTATAACAACTCCGTGACCTCATTTCTGATATATGCCAACCCGATTTTGGTCGGGAGTTCATCGTTTGCGGAGCGTTCCAATAATTTGTTCTGTAAATCAGTAGCTGTTTTAACATCCGGATTTTCGGAAGTTTGTTTGATAAACATCAACATGGCATTTTTTGAGGTCACAATCATTTCCCAACATTTGTCGGATACATAAATTTGTTGGCTCAGATTGTGCTCGAACTCACTTTGAATTTGAAAGACCAAAGCCATTTCAAACTGATGTTTGTCTTCATTCTCAGGTTTAATATGTTGGAGTAATTTTGCGGGAGAAATACGTTCCAGAAAGAGCGCCAAACGTTCGTAAGCCTGCAGGCGTACGGGCAAAGCGTGTTTTTTGAGATCGGCTTTGGCTTTTATCAATTGTTTTTTCTCCTCGTGACGATAAAAACGGTTTAAAAAATAGTAAGTCGTATAGCCGGTAACAGCAGCCGGCAAGGCATATTTAAGCCCTTCAATTATTTGAGCAAGATAATCCATAGCAAATATGTTTTGCTACAAATTTAAGCTAAATTTTACGAACCTAAAAAGACAAACTTGTGATTTTATACCGCTTCCAATTCCAAAATAAAATGGGATTGTCTAAAATCGGCATGAAAAATCATTTTCTCACTTGTCAATTCTTTGATACGGCACTTAACATTTACACCTTCAATAATAACTGAAAAAGTTTTAGGGCTTAAAAACTTATACTTAAATTTATCAACCCGGTTACCGTACAAAGCATAGATGTGATATTCGCTAAAAACGATTTCAACATCTTCAAAAATTGCTTCATCAGTTACTATTCCTGTTTCCAAAATGCTTTTTAATTGCCATTTGGTCGAAATAATTTGCTGTAATTGTTCCTCAAAAGAGACCTTCTTCTGTGAAACTCGTTCTGTTTGTGGTATGTTTGCTGTCATTTTCATAAAAAGTATGAATACAAAAATCTTGCCAAATTGCAAGTTTTTAAAAAATAAAATATTTTTCGTACCGAAAAAAACCTTTTAACTATACGTCAAATTATTTGAAATACTGATGTTTTTAATACCAGATTATTTAACAATCATTCAAGCCTTCAATGAGTGATAAATTAATCTATTGGTACAAACATGTCGTACCTACGGCACTCAAAGGTTGTTTTTTATTATAATCACTACAAACATGTCGTACCTACGGCACTCAAAGGTTGTTTTTTATTATAATCACTACAAACATGTCGTACCTACGGC
>JALVLX010000079.1:1448-4974 GCA_027032855.1 Flavobacteriales bacterium
TACAAACATGTCGTACCTACGGCACTCAAAGGTTGTTTTTTATTATAATCACTACAAACATGTCGTACCTACGGCACTCAAAGGTTGTTTTTTATTATAATCACTACAAACATGTCGTACCTACGGCACTCAAAAATATTTTTTTAAACTCCTCATTTCTCAAATAACCCCTATGAAAATCGGGACACAGCGGTTAACCAAATAAGCCCACGACATACATCGGGACGCTACAATTAACCAATATTCACTAACTTTGCAATATAACCAACCAAAATGACACAAAATAATTACAAATACATCATCGGGTTGATGAGTGGTACGTCTTTAGACGGCCTGGATTTAGCATATATTAAATTCAATTCTAAAAAATTACAAGATTTTGAGATTTTGACTGCCGAAACCATAGCTTATAATAGCAAATGGTATCAAGATTTAAAAAATGCGTATGAAATGTCAGCAGTAGAACTGACACATCTTGATGCTCAATATGGTATTTTTTTAGGTGAACAAATAAATGCTTTTATCAAGCGTCATCACATTGACCGGGTGGATTTAATTGCCTCACACGGACAAACGATTTTTCACCGCCCCGAAGCCGGCTATACAACCCAAATAGGAAGTGGCGCACACATTAATGTCGTTACGGGTATCAAAACCATTTGTGATTTTCGTACACAAGATGTCGCACTCGGTGGTCAAGGAGCACCATTGGTACCTGTTGGTGACCGGTATTTGTTCGGACAATATGATTACTGCTTAAATATCGGCGGATTTACCAATATTTCTTTTGAAAAAAACGGCAAACGACTGGCGTATGATATTTGTCCTGCTAATATTGTTTTGAATTATTATGTTGCTAAAAAAGGTCTGCCTTATGATGATAAAGGTCAAATGGCTGCTTCGGGAGAAATAAACACTGCTTTGCTTGACGCCTTAAACCGTTTGGACTTTTATCAAGCCGAAGAACCTAAATCATTGGGTTGGGAATTTGTAACAGAAGAAATAATTCCATTAATAGACCATTTCTCGTTGAAAATCAACGACATATTAAAAACTTACGTAGAACATATTGCCATACAAATCGGGCTGAAAACAACCGGTGGCTCTTTGTTGATAACCGGTGGTGGTGCTCACAACGATTTTTTAATTCAACAAATTGACAAGCATACTTCTTCAAAAGTCGTTATACCGGACAAAATGCTGATTGACTACAAAGAAGCCTTAGTTTTCGCACTGCTCGGATTGCTTAAAGAAACCGGACAAATTAATACATTTTCCAGTGTTACCGGTAGCAAAATAGACCACAGTAGCGGGGTTGTTTTTGACGTTTTTAAAAATCATCAATAAAACTTATTTTTGCAAAAACCAAAAAAAATCAATTGTATATGAAAATAGCTCTCATAAAAGAACGTAAGAATCCGCCTGACAGACGCGTGGTGTTGACACCGGCACAATCCAAAGAATTAATGGAACAATACCCTGAATTGGAAATTGTGGCAGAAACTTCAGATATCCGCGCTTACACTGATGACGAATACCGCAATGCCGGTATCAAAGTCGTAGAAGATGTATCAGATGCCGATGTTTTATTGGGAGTTAAGGAAGTACCTGTCGATGCTTTAATACCAAACAAAAAATATTTTTTCTTCTCACACACCATTAAAAAGCAACCGTATAACCGTAAATTACTGCGAGCAATCTTAGATAAAAACATCACTTTATACGACCACGAAACCATTGTGGACGAAAAAGGTATGCGTTTGGTAGCATTCGGTTATTATGCCGGTGTGGTCGGAGCTTACAATACCATTAGAACTTACGGCAAAAAATCCGGGTTATTTGACATTCCCAGAGCCATTGACCTGAAAGATAAAGCCGAACTTATCAAAACTTTAAAAAGCATCAAGGATTTGATTCCTCCCATCAAAATTGTTTTGACCGGAAAAGGTCGCGTTGGCAATGGTGCTAAAGAGATTTTAGATGCTATGGGCATTAAAGAAGTTACACCGGAATCATTCTTAAAAGACAACTTTGACGAACCGGTTTACACGCAAATTGACGTGGATTGGTACAACAAACACAAAGAAGGCAAAGCGTTTGATTTTCAAGAGTTTTTCACACACCCCGAGCGTTTTTACGGAGACTTTGAAAAATTCACCAAAGTAGCCGATGTATATATTGCAGGACATTTTTACGGTCAAGGGGCGCCTTACATCCTAACAAAAGAGCATCTGCAAGCTCCCGGCAACAAAATTAAAGTTGTAGGCGACATCAGTTGTGATATTGACGGACCGGTAGCCACCACCATCAAAGCTTCAACCATTGCCGACCCGATTTACGGCTATGAGCCTGCAACCGGCAAAGAAGTCGATTATAAGTATGATAACGCCATTGCTTGTATGACTGTGGACAATCTTCCTAACGAAATAGCCCGTGATGCTTCGGAAGGATTTGGACAAAATTTTGAAAAATATATCATTCCCGCTTTCTTTAACGGCGATAAAGACGGTATTTTAGCCCGTGCTCAAATGACCGGTAACGGAAAATTAACCGAACGGTTTAAGTATCTACAAGATTATGTTGATGGAAAAGAATAATCGCTAATCCTCATACATTTTCAACAAGATAGTCAACATATCGATAGCGGCATCACCGATTTTGGTCCCCGGTCCGTAAATACCGACCACACCGGCATCAAATAAGAATTGGTAGTCTTGTTTGGGGATCACACCACCGGCAATAACCAAAATATCATCACGTCCTATTTTTTGCAATTCTTGAATGACTTCAGGCACTAAAGTTTTGTGTCCGGCTGCCAGAGAAGACACGCCTAAAATGTGTACATCGTTTTCGGAAGCTTGCTTGGCTACTTCTTGTGGCGTTTGAAACAACGGGCTGATATCCACATCAAAACCGATATCGGCATAAGCCGTCGCTACCACTTTGGCACCACGGTCGTGGCCGTCTTGTCCCATTTTGGCTATCATAATACGCGGACGTCTCCCCTCCACTGCTTCAAAACGGTCTGCTAATTCACGGGCCTTTTTGAAGCTGTCGTCATTTTGAATTTCTTTGGCATACACACCTGATACTGTTTGAATTTGTGCTTTATATCTACCGTAAACTTCTTCGAGTGCATCGGAAATTTCTCCTAAGGTAGCACGGGCTTCGGTTGCTTTTACAGCCAAAGATAGTAAATTTTCGTGACCATCACGTGCTGCTTGCGTCAATTCTTGTAAAATTTCTTTGACTTTTTCGTTGTCACGTGTGGCTTTTATGTTTTGTAATTTTTCTATTTGCGTTTGGCGAACTAACTCATTATCTATTTCCAAAATAGGAATAGCCGCCTCTTTGTCAAGTTGATATGCATTCACCCCTACAATCACATCTTGCCCGCTATCGATACGGGCTTGTTTGACAGCTGCCGCTTCTTCGATACGCAATTTCGGAATCCCTTTTTCAATGGCTTTGGTCATGCCACCAAGTTCTTCTACTTCTTGTATCAACTCCCATGCTTTACGAGCAA
>JALVLX010000080.1 GCA_027032855.1 Flavobacteriales bacterium
CATTTTCTACAAATATCATATAAAAAATGAATAATTCAAAGGCTTTTGTAAAATTGTGTTAGTTGGATGAGGGATAAGGGATAAGGGATAAGGGATAAGGGATAAGGGATAAGGGATAAGGGATTAGAGATAATTGAAAATTGTTGATGAGTTTGTTGAACTGAATTTCCTCAATTCTTCAGCTCCGTAGGAGCGACCCGTTAGTAGCAAACAGGATTTTGAAAAAACATAAGCCCCGTAGGGGCGACCCGGGTCGGGAGAACCGTAGCAATACTGAAAATGGTTTAAATCCGTCAATACCTGATAGGTTTCCCAAACCTGACAGGTCTGGCAAAAGAAAATATAAATAGCAAAAGAAAATATAGGAGATATGCCGTTGGGGTCGGGAGAACCACAACGGAGCGGAAAAACAATCAATAAACCGGCGCTTCGGTACAATTTTGATAGTTCGTCACAAAATCACTCAACGACCTACTTTCTATCTTCAATTCATCAAATTAGAAATTAGAAGTGTTAAGCAATCACTATTATCACAGATCGCTCCAACGGAGCTTTCATATTTTTTTTAAACCTAATTTGCTACAAACAGGGCGCCCCTTTGGGGCTGAACTTTCCAAAATTAAGCGGTAACTTTCAACATTTCACTTTCAACTTTCAACTTGTATCCTCAATTCCTCAAAAAATTTCCGTAAATTCGCAATCCTCAAAACAGGAAATAACATGAACAAGAAATTAGTAATCATAGCCCTAGGTGGTAATGCTTTGCTCAAAAACGGTCAAAAAGGCAGTATCAAAGAGCAAAATTTAAATGTCAGAGAAACTTTACACAGTTTACTCCCAATCATAAAAGAAGGTAACGATTTGATCATCACACACGGTAACGGACCGCAAGTCGGGTATATTTTGCTCAAGAACGATGCCGGCGAGCAGGTTTACGACATTCCGCAAGTCCCACTTGACGTGGCGGTTGCCGATACACAAAGTGAAATCGGGTATTTGATACAAAGTGAAATGTTCAGTTTGTTGCATCAAAACAATTTGAACCGTGAAATCATTTCCTCCAACACCATGGTTGAAGTTTCAAAAGATGATCCGGCTTTTAAAAATCCTACCAAGCGCGTTGGTAAAACTTACTACGATATTGAGGAAGTTGAAAAACTGCAAAACGACAAAGGCTGGATTTTTAAGCAAGAAACCAAAAAAGGCAAAACCGGATGGCGCCGTGTGGTGCCATCACCCAAACCCATTGATATCATCAGCAAGAACACCATCAACACATTGGCAAGAAGTGGTGCTATTGTAATTGCAGTAGGCGGTGGTGGCGTGCCGGTTACCATTGAAGGCGATACCATGCACGGTTCTGAAGCCGTTATCGATAAAGATTTGGCTACTGCCCTACTTGCCAAACAAATCAATGCCGACCAATTTATTATCCTGACCGACGTGCCTTTTGTGTACCTAAATTACGGTACCGAACAACAACAAGCCATCAAAAAGCTTCCTGTTCAAGATGCTAAAAAATATTTGAAAGAAGGCAAATTCGGAGAGGGAAACATGGCACCTAAAATTAAAGCC
>JALVLX010000081.1:0-4188 GCA_027032855.1 Flavobacteriales bacterium
CATTCAGTACTCCGGAGTACAAACGTATTGCTATTGCCTTGGACTTTTCTCCTGTGGACTATAAAGTTTTACAACATGCTTTGGCGTTAGGTAAACCCGACAGCCATTTTTTGTTGATGCATATAGTGGAAAGTGCACCTGCTATTTATCATCTGCAAAACACGGCTGATTATGAAGCTTTAAGTGACAAAAATGTTTTGACACGCTATGCCAAAAAGATAAAAGAAGCCGGTTATAATGTTGATATAAAAGTAGGTTACGGCAATCCGAAAGTCGCTATTCCGGACATCGTCAAAGAATTTGATGCCGATATTTTGGTCCTGGGATCACACGGTCATAAATGGCTCAAAGATTTGATTTTCGGTACCACTATCAATTCGGTCAGACATAAAGTCAATGTACCTGTTTTGGTAATCAGAAACGAATAAATAAACGGGAAATGGAAAAATGCTCATTTTTTCATATAAAAAAGCAGAAATTAGATTATGAAACAGTAAGTAATCATCAAAAAACATAAGTATCTTTGAAGTACAAAAAATACTCAATTCCTCAAATAACCAATAAACGCCAAATAATATGAAAACAAATTTTTTAAAAGGATTACTTATCGGACTGATAACACCGCTTATCGGGTTTTGGTTTTACTGCAAACTGGTACTAAAATCTGAAGTAGATACTGCTTACAACCAACTTCTTGCTGATAATTTGTTGACTCAAGTCATCGCCATAGCCATACTGACCAACATCATACCGCTGTTTGTTTTTAACCAAAGAGGCGAAAACGAGAGTTTAAGAGGTGTCGTAGGCGCATCTATTTTGTACGCTTTTGTCATTTCCGTTTTGTATTTTGTTTAAAATTTTGACCATGAAATCTGTTTACTTACTTCTACCGCTTTTTATCCTGACCGTTGCTTGCAAAAGTTTACCTGTCAATGATACTGTACCTGCAACCCGGTGGAAAGCACCGGCACATTTAAAACCGGGAGATACGGTATTGTATATAGCACCTGCCGGCTATGTTATTGAAGAAAAAGGCTATATGCAACGAGCTGATTCACTCTTACGTCTTTGGGGATATGTCCCGAAATACGCACCACATCTTTACAGTCAATACTATATTTTTGGAGGAAATGACAGCTTACGACACCAAGATTTGCAACATGCTCTGGACGACCCGGAAGTGAAAGCTATTTGGTGTGCAAGGGGTGGTTACGGTAGCGTCCGCATTATAGATCATTTGGATTTTTCAAAATTTCATAAACACCCCAAATGGCTTATTGGCTTTTCGGACATTACAACCTTACACAGTCTGCTTCATCAAAAAGGCTATCAATCAGTGCATGCCATTATGCCTATTAGTTTGACACACCCCAATCCCGATAGAAAAGCGGCAGTACAAAGTCTGAAAGATTTTTTTGAAGGAAAAGATTTACATTATGAAATAACACCGGATAGTTTAAATATTACCGGTAAAGCTCACAGTGAAGTGGTTGGTGGCAATATCTCATTGTTAGTCAGCTTGTTGGGATCAAAATATCAGATTAATCCTGCCGGCAAAATTCTGTTTTTGGAAGATGTCGGCGAATACACTTACAGCTACGACCGCATGCTGTATGCTTTAAAAAATGTCGGCTATTTTGACCACTTAAAAGGTTTGATTATCGGCGGAATGGGTGTCAAAAAAGATGATGATTTTATTGGCGAAACCATCAAACAAATCATCTTAAAACACGTTAAAGATAAAGGTTATCCGGTAATTTTTAATTTTCCTGCCGGACATGTTGTTGATAACCGGACGATTATTTTAGGCAAAAAAGCTAAAATCGTTGTCAAGGAAGATAAAGTTGTTTTTGAACAATAGCCCATTGTGCAATATCATCATACGGTAAGCATGCCCTTAAAAATTTTTTAGGGAAACGGAGTAAGGAGAAGGAGTTTTAGATGGAATATGACATTCATTATACTACTAAAGGTTGCATTTACCAATCGAACTTACGGCAAAGTCAAGTAATTGATGATGTTAATAAAAAAACTACAAATCAAAAACTGAAGGTCTTTTTTTGTAAAACAAATCTTTAATTCTCAGAGCAAAAGCTAAAAGGAGGTAGAGAATAAATGAAGCGCCGAGGGTGATAAACGAAGCGTAAATAAAAAACAAACGCACATTGTTTACCGGTATCCCCGACTTGTCGGCCAAGCGGGTAGAAACATTAAAACCGTATCGTACAAAAAAGTATCTGATATTTTCCAAATTCATGTTAGAGTCCCTGTTTTAAAATGGCGTGTCCGATGTCGCAAGATAAACATTTATTCTGAATACAATAATTTTTGTTAAGCTGAATAAAGGCTTGAGTATCCAAAGCGTTTTTTGCCGGCAAATTAATATCTCTGTAAATTTTGATAATTTTATTCTTTTCAGCCGGTAGTTTTTCTATCAATTCGATGAGCTTATCGTTGTCATAATCACCCAAATGTTGTTGATAGGCAAATTTTATCGGTATCACGACATTGATTAAAATCAGATTGACAAAATCTTTGCCGGTGGCTTTCTTTTTATGCTTGGTAATTTTGTCAAAATTGTAATGTGTATCCCAATAATCTGAAGCGGTAACCGACAGTATTTCAACAGCTTGTTCTATGCTGTTCAGTTCAAGGAGTTGCTCAAACAAATGTGCGGTTTCGTGATATATGCGGGCAAATTGTGCTAATCTGATGGTCGGGAAATTTGAAGGTCGTAAGCGGTGAAATTTGATACCACCGGGCGGTAATTCGTCCAAATGATGTTTGTTTTTTAAGAACCGGTATTCTTTTTGCAATGTACGGTAATAATCATCGTTTTTGTCATCATTTAATAAACCTGCAACACCAAACAGCAAGGCTTCCAGTCTTGGTAAGTCGTCTTTGTATTTGATAAAAATTTTATGAGGCAACAGACGACCAATCAATTCAAAAGCTTCTTTGTTGACAGAGCCACCGGTATATTTTAAGAGGGTTTGGTAAAAAATTTGATGCCAATCGTTTTTGGTTTCTACCAGTAAATTTTTGATGTTTTGGTATTTGTCTTCCAAGCGTTCAATAAACAGGCGTTGCTTAAAGTTTGTTAGTGTGAACGCGTCTATCTTGTCAATGGCGTGTTGACAAGGTAAAAATGCTTGGGTTTCAAAGAGTTTTTGATAAGTTTTTAAGACTTTCTTGTCGATATATTTTGACAATTCCAGAGTCGGAATTTGCTGATTATGAGAATTGTAAACCGGCATATTGTCTTCATAAACCACGTGTAGAATGACATTGTCATAAGCCGGGTCTTTCTCGTGGCCGTGTGCATACCAATCAGAGGCTTGTTTGTGTATTTCAACATGTCCCGCCCATAAAATATCATCGATTAAGATTTGTGCATTTAAAAAATCAGGTCCGGCATCGGAGTTTAACAAACCTTTGTAACGAATCAATAGTTGGTTGCTTTGATTGGTTGTTAAATCATGTTGGTCAAAAAACCCGTTTTGCCAGATATAATGCAAAAAACTTTCTTTCATGTCCTAAGATGTTGAAAATGAAAAACAAATCTAAGAAAAAAAGAAGGAACACAAAAATTTTCATATCTTTGTGTAATGTTTGGTATTAAACAAAATTATGAGAAAAATATTGTTTTTCGGTTTATTATTAATTTCTTTGTTTGCTTGCGAAAAATTAGAAAAATACGCCCAATTTAGTGTTCAAGCAAAAACTACTTTCGAGGTGCCGGCAGATGCAGATGTTCAGACACCTATAGTTTTAGATAGTCAATCATTAAATTTAGACCAACAAGTTTTTGAAGATTTTAACACTTCTACAAGTCTCATTAATAAAGCGACTATAAAAGACATTAAGTTAAAAATTATTAATCCACAAAATGCAAATTTTAACTTTTTGACAGATGTTGAATTGTATATAAAAACCGACAATTTGCCTGAAATCCGTATAGCTTGGTTGAATAATATTAGAAATAGTAATACGCAATCATTAAATTTGGAGCATTTGCCGGATAATCTGTCCGAATACTTAAAAAGCGAGCAAGTAAAAATCAATTTGGTTTTGTTAAACGACGAAGTATTAACTCAGCCTGTACAGGTAGAAGTTAATGCGTCATTTAACATCAAAGCAGAAGTGCTTGGAAAATAATGAATTAAAAAAGCAGAAAGTTAAAAGTTA
>JALVLX010000081.1:4198-4956 GCA_027032855.1 Flavobacteriales bacterium
GCACAACATCATGACTCTATAAACTTTTAACTTTCAACTAATCTAACCTTTATATTTAATCTTTCTGATTCTCAAATTTTTAGGAGTGATTTCCAAGAATTCATCGTCACGGATATATTCCATGGCTTCTTCAAGTGAAAATACCACTTTTGGAGCTATTTTCATGCTTTCATCAGAACCGGAAGCTCGCATATTGGTCAATTTTTTACCTTTGGTCAGGTTTGCCGGCAAATCATTTTCACGGGTATGTTCGCCAATGACTTGTCCCACATACACATCGTCACCGGGTTCTACAAAGAAACGCCCACGGTCTTGCAGTCTGTCGAGTGAATAGGCAGACACTTTTCCGGCGTCCATAGAAATTAACGCACCTTTGTTGCGTTCGGCAATTTCGCCTTTAAAGGGTGCAAATTCTCTAAACCGGTGGTTCATGACGGCAGTTCCGGCAGTAGCAGTCAGGATACTGTTACGCAAACCGATTAAGCCACGGGAGGTAATATCAAATTCCAGATGCATGACGTCGCCTTTAGGTTCCATAGCCAGCAAGTCACCTTTGCGTCCGGTGACTAATTCTATAACTTTTCCGCTGTATTCTTCGGGGACATCAATCACCAATGTTTCGTAAGGTTCGTGTTTGACACCGTCTAATTCTTTGATCAAAACTTGCGGTTTGCCCACTTGCAGTTCGTAGCCTTCACGGCGCATGGTTTCTATCAATACCGATAAATGCAGAATACCGCGTCCATAGACATTAAATT
>JALVLX010000082.1 GCA_027032855.1 Flavobacteriales bacterium
ATATTTGTAAGCCAATCAAATCAAAAACAAATTCTATGTCAGAAATTAAACTCCCCAAAATTCGTTTTTATGAAGCTCTAATCCCGATTATTTTTCTTGTTATCTTATTAAGTTTTAATGTGTTAAGCGTTTTTGGTGATGAAGCAACTTCCGGTCCAAACCAATTTGCTTTGTTATTGGCAGGTGCAGTTGCGGCAATTATCGGCTTTCGTTACGGGGTTGATTACGAAACGATGTTAGCTCGAGTTTCAAAAAATATCCAATCGACCAGTGGTGCTATTTTGATTTTGTTGTTTGTAGGTGCATTGACCGGTACTTGGTTGCTTGGTGGCATTATTCCTACGATGGTTTATTACGGTTTAAAATTGCTCAATCCGAGTATTTTTTTAGCTTCAACATTGATTATTACGGCTTTGGTGTCGTTGATCATTGGGAGTTCGTGGAGTACAACAGCTACGGTTGGTATAGCTTTAATTGGCATAGGAAAAGCTTTAGGGTTTCCTCCCGAAATGGTTGCCGGTGCGGTGATTTCAGGCGCCTACTTTGGCGACAAAATGTCACCTCTGTCTGATACAACCAACTTAGCCAGTGCCATAGCCGGTGTTGATTTGTACCGCCATGTGCGTTATATGATGTACACGACCATTCCGACTGTTTCTATTGCTTTGTTGGTGTTTGTGGTTTTGGGATTTTTTCATTCCGGTAATCAAATTCAAGACACGACTGCCTTATTGGCTGATATCAAGCAATCATTTTTTATCCATCCGGCTTTATTGTTAGTGCCGGCTATTGTCATTTTTCTCATCATTAAGAAAACACCGCCATTGGTTGCTTTGTTAGCAGGTGTTTTGTTGGGTGGTTTGACTGCTTTGTTTTTTCAAAAAGATTTACTCTTGCATATAATTGACAAAGGAAGTGGATTTTATACAGGTGCTTACAAAAGTATCATGAAATCCATTGTTTGGGATATCAATATTGACACTTCCAATCCTATCTTAAATGAGTTATTTTCGTCAGGGGGGATGAAAGGTATGTTGTCAACTATCTGGTTGATAATTAGTGCGATGTTTTTTGGCGGTATTATGGAAGCTATTGGTGCGCTCAAAAAAATCAGTGAGACTTTATTAAATGCTTTCAAAGGCGTTTTCGGTTTGTTTGCCAGTACCGACTTGACTTGTATCATGTTCAATGCCACGGCTTCCGATCAATATTTGGCAATTGTCGTACCGGGAAAAATGTACAAACAAGCTTATGACGACGCCGGTTTATCTCCTGAAAATCTCAGTAGAACCCTAGAAGATTCAGGTACCGTTACTTCGGTTTTAGTACCTTGGAATACCGGTGGGGCATATAATTCTAAAGTTTTGGGTGTACCGACAGAAAGTTATTTGGTTTACGCGGTTTTTAATTGGTTAAGTCCTATAATGACTTTGATTTTTGCCTATTTTAGAATTAAAATAAAAAGATGTAAATAAGCAGGTTCTCTCTTATTGATTTTTTCAGATTTTCAACGTAAGTTCAATTAGTAAATGCAACTTTTAGGAGTATGAATAATGTCTTA
>JALVLX010000083.1 GCA_027032855.1 Flavobacteriales bacterium
TAAAAACACTCTGTTTTTTTTTTTTTAGTTTTTTGCTTTACATTTGTTGGTATAAAACCAAAATAACATTGCCTATGATAATTAAGTTTTAATAGTTTTAAATTAGCCACTAATGCACAAATTATTGAATTAATAAAAGACGAAAAACACTAAATTTTAGGGAAAACAAATTAAGTCCGGCAATATTTGTCAAACGGTATCCTTTGTTTTGCAGACTAAAATTCAGTTTGAACACAAGAGTTCCGTTTTTCGTCTTTTTACGTGAGTGCACCAAACTCATCAGAGTCATTCGTCCCTTACGAACGGGGATTCTAACCCATGGAGCTACATTTTCCGCAATACCCTGTTGATGTGTAGCTCCTTATTGTGTAACAGGTGGCGGTTAGTTTCTTATGTAATACTTCTACATTAACCTTTAATCACAGCCAAAGGTTGCAATTCCACTACAATATCAACCAAATCTTTCTGATTGTTCATGACCTCAAAGATGTCTTTGTAAGCGCCTGCAGCTTCTTCCAAATCGGATTTGTGGCGTATGGCGTGCAAAATGTTTTGTTCTTCAAGCAAATTGATTTCTTCTTCCAGATTTAACTCGCGTTTTGCTTGCTTTCTACCCAATTTTCTACCGGCACCGTGCGAACAAGACATAAAACTTTCCGGATTGCCTTTCCCTTTGACGATATATGATTTCGTACCTTG
Source organism: Flavobacteriales bacterium (assembly GCA_027032855.1). Classification (GTDB taxonomy): domain Bacteria; phylum Bacteroidota; class Bacteroidia; order Flavobacteriales; family Flavobacteriaceae; genus WGBX01. Next base: position 700 of record JALVLX010000083.1, read on the forward strand.
TGATCCCGGTATCATTCCCAATTCTCCATCAAATGCTCTGGTAGCGCCTTTTCGATGTACTAAGACATTTTTTCCGAAATGATGTTCCCATGCGGCAAAATTATGAGGTTTGTTGATGATCTCATCTACTTCAAAATCGCCTTTTACTTCGTGCATGGCTTCCATCATTCTTTGCATCATCAACTTTCTGTTTGCCACCCCAAAAGCGATACAATAATTCATCTCGTTCATATAATCATGTGCTTCTTGGGTTTCGATAGGTAAAAAAGCCAGTTCTTTATTTTTTTCCACTACCGAGAACCAGCGTTCGTTGAGGCGTTGTGCCAATCTGTTGTAATGATTTGCCACTTTATAACCCAAATTTCGACTTCCGGAGTGTATCATAATCCAAATATAGCCATCCGAACCACGCTGAATTTCGATAAAATGATTACCGCCTCCCAAAGTTCCCAGCTGTTTTAAAGCACTGTTATACTGATTTTTGACGATGTTTAATTCCTCATGATTTTCAGGCATAAGCGCTTCGTCTTGCGCTTCTTTGTGATGATCAAAGCCTACCGGAATAGTTTGGCGCGCGATACCCAAAACTTTTTTGAGTTCTTCTGTAGAAATCTCTTTTAGATAGGTTTTTTGAGCAACCATACCGCAACCAATATCCACACCGACCGCGTTTGGAACAACGACACCGGAGGTAGCCAGAATACTACCTATGGGCATACCGTATCCGACATGACTATCGGGCATAATGGCAATATGCTTGTAGGCAAAAGGTAAGTTTGCCAAGTTTCTTGCTTGTGCTACTGCTTGTGGTTCCATATCGTTCAACCACATTTTAATAGGTAATCTTTCCGTGTTGACAACTTGTTTCATTTTCTTAAATATTAGATTAATTTTCAATGTGTAATTTATCAAAGAGGCAGTAGAGACCGTAATTAATATGTATTTTCTTCCCCGATTACGACCTGCTCTCCTGCTACTGCCTCTCCCGGTAATTACAGTGCAAATATATTTACACTACTGCGCAATTATTTTGCGTAATAAAAAATATTTTTTGTATTTTTGAAAAATAATTTTTAACATGTTGATTTACAGTAGGTTATTTTTCATGTTTTTTGTAGCTTTTTTTGGTAGTGCAAAAAATTAATAACAAAATTATTATATAAAGGTGCCGAAGTAGGTCGCTGAGTGCCACGACAAGGGAGTGGTGTACCGAAGTGCCGGTATCAAATAACAAAAAATAAAATAAGAAATTAGATTTTAGAAGGCAGAAATAGTCAGGCAATCAGTAAAACCATATAAGACATAAAAGAACATAAAAGAAAAAACTTATATGAACTTTTGTGCCTTATATGGTTCAAAAAAAACGAAAACCAGAAATCATTAACATCAAAAAACAAAATATTCTATGAATTACAAAAAATCGCACTTGGCACTTTACCGCTTTCCACTAGGTACACAAATAACCAAAGAAAAAAATGGCTTATAATAAGAATGCACTGATACGATACAAAACCATTGACAAATGTCTGCAAAACCGTTATAGGAAGTGGACGTTGGAAGACTTGATAGAAGCTTGTAGCGATGCTTTGTATGAATACGAAGGCAAGATGACCAATGTCAGTAAACGCACCATACAGTTGGATATTCAAAACATGCGTAGCGATAAATTGGGCTACAATGCACCAATCATTGTGGTTGACCGCAAATATTATACTTATGAGGACCCGGAATATTCTATTATGAATGTGGGGATAAGTCAGCATGATTTAGATAAGATTTCCGAATCGGTTGCATTTTTGAGCCAATTTAAAGGGTTTTCACATTTTAAGGCTTTGCAAGAAGTGGTTCAAAAACTGGAAGACCATGTATATTCGCATCAAACCAACACTCAACCGGTTATCGTCTTTGAAAAAAATGAAAACCTGAAAGGTTTGAATTTTTTGGACAGTTTACATAAACATATTTTGCAACATCACAGCATTACGATAACTTACCAATCTTTTAGAAGTCGTTATCCCAACACTTTCACGTTTTACCCTTATTTGTTAAAAGAATTTAGGAACCGTTGGTTTGTGATAGGGAGCCGGACAGATGGTGAGAACATCGTAAACTTGGCTTTGGACAGAATAATCAATGTTGAAAAAAGCATAAAGCCGTTTGTGTCGTGTCAAGTTGATTTGAAAAAATACTATGATGTAGCCATTGGCGTAACGGTCAATACTGACCTGAAAACCGAAACCGTTAAATTGTTTGTAGAGCGGAAAATGGCACCTTATGTTGAGACAAAACCTTTGCATCACAGTCAGCAAACGATAGAGCGCAACCAATACGGTATTGTTATCAGTTTGCAGGTGCAACATAATTTTGAGTTGGAAAAAGACATTTTAGGTTTTGGAGAACAGATGCAAGTCCTTGCGCCGGAACGCTTGAAAAGAAATATTTACAAAAGGCTGAACCATGCGATTGACAATTACAATACCAATCTCAGTAAAAAGAATATCAATGGCATTGTCGCAAAATTACAATACAAATCATTTGCGGTGGTCAATTTTGTTTATACCAAGCGGGAACTGCGAAAACTTTCAAAATTGATACACAATAATATCAATGACAAAAACAAAATTGTGCCGTTTGATTTACAACAGTATAATGATATTGCACACATACTTTTGAACAGAAACATTGAAATGATACGGCAATTTTTAGATACATCAAACATTCAAAGCATAACATTTTATCCCAAGCCACCGCGAAAAGATTGGCATCAACGCACCGAATTTGAAAAAAATACGACAATCATTCAAGTCTATTTAAGTGGGAGATTTCATTCCGAACCAAAATTAAAAGTGGTGCCGGGAACCCATAAGCAAATTTTTCCGGCGGATAAAACGGAAATGATTATCAACAATATTATTCCTGCGGAATGTCGTGTACAATTTGGTGGTATTATAATGACGAAAGCACATACTTTGCAACAGTACCAACGTCATACGGAAAAGGGTAGTGCTTATGTGGAGATAGTATTGACGGACTGATAAAGAATGAATAAACAAAAAAAGCCGCCCGAAAAGGCGGCTTTCAGGGTGGATAATCGGGTTCGAACCGACGACCTTCGGAACCACAATCCGACGCTCTAACCAACTGAGCTATATCCACCGTGTTTTGCGGTTGCAAATATAAGACTTTTTTGAAAATAAAAAATATTTTTTTTGAGGAATTGATGATATAAGTTGAAAGTTGAAAGTTGAAGGTTGAAAGTTGTGTTCATAGAGTATTTTGTGCTTTGATGATTGCTTATTGCTTCAAACTGGAATTCTGCTTTTTCGCTTTGCCACTTTCCACTTGGCATTAGAAAACTTTCAACTTTTAACTTTTCACTTTCAACTAGATTAAAGGTTCTCTTTAATCTTTTGCAATTCCGCTTTGACTTTTTTCAAACGTTCTATCACACTGATATTTTTATTAATCTTTTGTCGTCCGTTTCTGATTTTATTCTTGGCACCTTCTAACGTATAACCGTTGTCTTCAACCAGATTATAAATCAATTTGAAAGTTTCGACATCTTTTTTGGTATATAGACTTTCTCCTTTATTGTTTTTTTTTGGTTTGAGTGCAAAAGCAAATTCTTTACCCCAATATCTTATTTTAGAGGGGTTTACCTCAAAAGCTTTGGCCAGTTCGGCTGTCCGGTAATATATTTTATCAGGTAAATCTTTCATTAGTCAAGCGATTGATTTTCTTCCTTGGCCAATTTACGCAGACGCGCATACATTTCGGGGGTTAAGTCATTATAATAAAAGTTAATAGGGTTGACTTTTTTGCCATTCAAATGAACTTCATAATGACAATGCGGTCCGGCAGAAAGGCCGGTATTTCCGACATAGCCGATAAGCTGTCCTCTTTTGACTTTTTGTCCGTTTCTGACAGCCACTTTACTCATGTGACCGTAAAGCGTTTCATAACCGTAACCATGATTGATAACCACATGTTTGCCATATCCGTTAGCTTTCCATCCGGCATGTTTGACAACACCGTCAGCGGTGGCGTAAATGGGGGTGCCTGTTTTGGTCGTAAAATCCATACCATAATGAAAACGACGCGTTTTTAAAATAGGATGAATACGCCAGCCGTAACCGGATGCCATTCTTGTCAAATCCTTATTTTGAACAGGTTGAATAGCCGGCAAATGCGCTAGCATTTTTTCTTTGTTTTTGGCCAATTTAACCACTTCATCAAAAGATTTGGATTGAACAACCAGCTGTTTTTCTATTTTTTCAGCTTCCTGCATAGCATTTTTAATCAATTCGGTGTTGGGTTTACCGTCTAAGTTTTTGTACAAATCCGTACCACCATAACCGGCTTCCCTTACATCGTCGGGGATAGGGTCAACCGCAAAAATTGTCCGGTAGATATTATTATCCCGTTGTTTGATATCGTTTAATACCAACTGTATTTTTTGCATTTTCTTTTCCAGAAGCGCGTAATTGAGCTTTAAGTCTTCGTTTTCACGAATCAAATTCTTTTCCCTTGGTGTTTGAAAATAATCATTTGGTGACGATAATAGAATGATAATAGCAAGTACACCGGCAATTAAGCCTGCCAAAAAAAACATGATCCATTTTTTGGACTGTGATTCTACTTGTTTGTAGGAAAGCGAATCCGGATCGTAAATAAATTTCCGTTTAGCCATATTTTGTATTATTTTTGTTGCCTAAATATGCGTTACAAAACGCACAGTTTTGCAAATTTAAAAAAAATATTTAAATGAATACATTAAGTTCCAAAGAAATACGACAAGCATTTTTAGATTTTTTTGCTTCCAAAGGACATAAAATTGTTCCGTCAGCCCCAATTGTTTTAAAAAACGACCCGACATTAATGTTTACCAATGCGGGAATGAATCAATTTAAAGAATATTTTTTGGGTTACAAAAAAACCGAACACAAGCGTATTGCCGATACCCAAAAATGTTTACGGGTTTCGGGCAAACACAATGATTTGGAAGAAGTGGGTCTGGATACTTATCATCATACTATGTTTGAAATGTTGGGTAATTGGAGTTTTGGCGACTATTTTAAGAAAGAAGCTATTGCTTGGGCTTGGGAGCTATTAACCGGTGTTTATAAAATAAATCCTGATAATCTGTATGTTACCATTTTTGAAGGTGCCGCTGACGAAGGCTTGGAAAGAGATACCGATGCTTATAATTTTTGGAAAGAACATATTGCAGAAGAGCGCATCTTGACCGGAAATAAAAAAGACAATTTTTGGGAAATGGGAGCCACCGGTCCTTGCGGTCCGTCGTCGGAAATTCACGTCGATTTGCGTTCCGGCGAAGAAAAAGCTAAAATTCCGGGAAAGGATTTGGTTAATAAAGACCATCCCGAAGTCATTGAAATCTGGAATTTGGTTTTTATCGAGTTTAACCGTAAAGCCGACGGTAGTTTGGAAAAATTACCCGAACAACACGTCGATACGGGTATGGGATTTGAGCGTTTGGCAATGGTCTTACAAGGTAAAAAGTCTAATTATGATACCGATGTTTTTGTTCCGCTTATCAAAGAAATTGAAAATCTTTCAGGTAAAACCTACGGTAAAGACCAAGCGGTAGATATTGCTATGCGTGTGGTGTCCGATCATCTGCGCGCTGTTGCTTTCTCTATAGCAGACGGACAATTACCTTCAAACACCGGAGCCGGTTATGTAATCCGTCGTATCTTAAGACGTGCCATTCGTTACGGCTTTACTTTCTTAAATTTAAAAGAAGCGTTTATTTACAAATTGATCCCGACTTTGGTCAATACCATGGGCGAAGCTTTCCCCGAACTCAAAAAACAGGAAAGTTTGATTACCAATGTGATTCGTGAAGAGGAACAATCGTTTTTAAGAACACTTGAGCAAGGTTTGGTATTGCTCAACCGTATGATAGAAACGGCAAAAGACAAGAAAATTCCGGGTGCCAAAGTCTTTGAATTATATGATACTTTTGGTTTTCCCAAAGATTTAACCGCTTTGATTTTGCGAGAAAAAGGCTACGAGTTTGACGAAAAAGAATTTGATGCAGAAATGGCAAAACAAAAAAGCCGTTCCAAGTCGGCTGCAGGAATGACAACCGATGATTGGGTAGTTCTCAAAGAAGATGACGAAGAAGAATTTGTAGGTTATGATATTTTGGAAACGCCTGTAAAAATAACGAAATACCGTAAAGTCAGTTCAAAAAAAGACGGCGATTTATACCAATTGGTCTTTAATTTAACGCCGTTTTATCCCGAGAGTGGGGGACAAGTGGGTGACCGTGGTTATTTGGAAGCAGAAAACGGAGAAATAATTCACATTCTTGACACCAAAAAAGAAAACAATCTGATTGTTCATATCAGCAAAACTTTGCCTAAGCACCCCGAAGGGACTTTTAAAGCGGTAGTTGACAAAGACAGTCGGGCTAAAACTGCCGCCAATCACTCAGCCACACACTTGTTGCACCAAGCTTTGCGTGAAGTTTTAGGTACGCATGTAGAACAAAAAGGCTCATTGGTTGCACCGACACATTTGCGTTTTGACTTTTCGCACTTTAGCAAAATGACCGATGAAGAAATAAAAAAAGTTGAAGATTTGGTCAATGCACGTATCAAAGAAAAATTGGCATTGGTTGAAAAACGAAATATTCCCATTACCCAAGCAATGAAAGAAGGCGCTATGGCATTGTTTGGCGAGAAATACGGTGATACGGTACGTATGATTAAGTTTGGTAACCACGCCGAGCTTTGTGGGGGAACACACGTAGAAAACACCAATGATATCTGGCAATTTAAAATCATGAGTGAAAGTGCCATTGCTGCCGGGGTTCGCCGTATCGAAGCTATCACAGGCGAAGCCGTCAAAGATTATTTCAAAAAACAAGATGCACAACTGTCAGCTATCAAAAAAATGCTCAAACACCCGACTGATTTGCAACAAACCATAGAGAATATGCAAGCGGAAAACCAGAAGATGCGAAAAGAGATAGAGCAGTTTAAAAAGGAAAAAGCAAAGTTTTTACAAGAAAAATTGCAAGATGAGTTTGAAAACATCGGTGATATAAAATTCTTAGGCAAAATATTGGATTTGGATAGTGCTACTATCAAGGATTTGTTGTTTGCATTAGGAAAAAAACAGGATAATATTGTAGCGGTTATTGGTTCAAAACAAAACGATAAAGCTATTATTAGTGTTTATGTTTCCAAAGATTTAGTTAGCAAATACGACTTGAATGCCGGTCAAATGGTACGTGAGATTGCAAAAGAAATTCAAGGTGGCGGTGGCGGTCAGCCGTTCTTTGCCACGGCAGGCGGTAAAAATCCTGCCGGATTGGAAAAAGCCATTGCAAAAGCCAAAGAATTAGTTAAAAGTTAGTTGAGACGAAAAAATTTTCGTTTCAAGTGGAAAGCGGTAAAGTGCCAAGTGCATAAGAGTAGAGACGCACTATATGTACGTCTGATAATTGAAAATTATAAATAAAATTTTGAACACCGAACAAGGAATAAGAATTTAAGAAGTAATGATATCTGATATATTTAATAAAAAAAAGTCTTATATGACCTTATATGCCTTATGTGGTTAAATAAAGGGAAACTCCGTGAAACTCTGTGCTAAACTCCGTGAAACTCGGTGGTAAAAACTAATGTTAACCACAGAGTTACACAGAGTAATATTTCACAGAGTTACACAGAGTGGAAAAATCTGAAATCAACAATCTGTGTTCCTTGTTCGATATTCATAACGTTCATCAATTCTAAAATTAGAAGTTAGAAATTAGAAGCAGAGTTACAGTTTGAACCAGTAAACATTCATTAAAGAATATAAACAATCAATGAACCACAACAAATCCTCATTTCCTCAATTAATCATAGCCAGTACATCAACCGTTTATGGCGGAAAGTATTTGGATTACCTCACTGATGAATTAACCGGACATTTTAAAGATGTTGAAGAATTGCTGTTTATTCCGTATGCACGTCCGAGCGGTTTAACGCATGATGCTTATACTGATATTGCCCGTCGTTTTTTTGATAAACTGAATATCAAAGTCAGGGGCATTCACGAGTTTGACAATGCACAAAAAGCTGTTGAAAAGGCGCAAGCGGTTTTTACCGGTGGTGGAAATACGTTTTTGTTGGTCAAAACGCTTTACGAACAGAAACTTTTTCCTGTTTTGAAAAAACGTATTTTGGAAGGTATGCCATATCTCGGTACCAGTGCCGGCTCCAATATTACCGGTCAAACGATGCAAACCACCAACGATATGCCAATTGTCAAAGTGCCGGATTATCAGACTTTAGGCATTTTTCCGTTTAATATCAACCCGCATTATCTTGACCCGGCACCCGATTTGTTAAAACACATGGGAGAAACCCGCGAAACCCGTTTAAAAGAGTATTTGCATTTCAATACGGTTCCGGTGGTGGCTTTGCGTGAGGGTAGTTATATCAAAACGGAAGCGGGTAAATGGCTCCTCAAAGGCGAATTGCCTGCCAGAGTTTATTTCTCTTTGGACGATATCAGAGAAGTAGAAATCGGAACGGATTTGAAAAAATTATTGGGAGACCTGCTAGGTTTTTAAAACCTGGTAGGTCTAGTAAGAATTACAAATTAGAACTGTCAAAAACCAAAGGCAACAAATCATGCAAAGAGGCTGATTTATAGATTTTTCCTACTTCTCCCATAAAGTAAATTTCGATATCCTTATCTTGTTTGACTTCATATTCGGCAATGGCTTGCCGGCAAGCACCACAAGGCGGTATGGGTTGGTTTAACAGATGATTTTCAGAACGGGCAGAAATAGCTATCTGTAAGATTTTTTGGTCGGGATATTGAGAACCTGCCGCCCAGATAGCCACGCGTTCGGCACACATGCCCGAAGGGTAAGCGGCATTTTCTTGATTGTTGCCCGTTACAACAATACCGTTTTCCAACATCAATGCGGCGCCTACTCTAAAATGTGAATAAGGCGCATAAGCCATTTCTCTGATTGCAACGGCTTGTGCCATGAGTGTTTGTATGTTTTCAGGCAATTCAGCTATTTCATCATAGACTGTAATCTCTGAAAAAATCTTAATTTTTTTCACAACTTTGTTACTTTTTGTTGAAACATCGGTAAACAGGGTATCCCTTGTGATTCAATAGTAATTTTTAATTATTCTTCAGTTTTTTCAGGTCCGCCACCTTTGGCAAATTCGTCAATATTGAAAGTTAAAGAGAAGCGCATGGTGTTGTCCAAAGGTGTGCGTAATTTGCCTGTGGAAAATAAATAAGACATGTCAATAATCATGTAGTTATATTTAAAACCTGCACCAACCGTGAAAAATTTACGTTTTCCTTTGATTTCACTTTCGTGAAAATACCCCCCTCTCAAAGAAAAAGAATCTAAATAGGTGTATTCAGTTCCCAATGACCATTGAAACTCTTTCAGTTCTTCGTTAAAACCACCGGGAGCATCATTAAATGATTGAAAAATACCGGTCATCCAATTGACGTTATCTTCTTTTCCACCTGTGATATTGCCATTATTATCACGAATAGGAGGTGTCGGAACCAATAATTTGTTGGTCTCAAATGTGACGCCTACCGTGTTGTATTCATCCATAATAAAGTCAAATCCGGCTCCCAGCTTTAAGTTGGTAGGGATAAAATCGCCTTCGTCACTACGATAGTATTTGATTTTAGGTCCTAAATTTTGAATGTTAAAACCCAAACGGTAAACACCCTCAAAATCATTAAAATCAACAGGGTCGGATTGGTAGTATCCTGACAAATCTACTGCAAAACTTTTGGCTGCGGTGGCGTCATCGTTACCGGTACCGAGTTTTAAATCGGAAAGAATGAAGCGCATACTAACCCCCATTGAAAATGATTTAGATAGTTTTAAAGCATAAGAGCCATCGAGATAAAATTCGTTAGGCGAAACAGTCCCTGTATAATTACCGGCAAAGTCAGTTAAGTCAATGTCACCTAATCCGAAATATTTAACACTGACTCCGAAAGCACTTCTTTCATTCAGTTTGTTGAAGTATGTTCCGTTAATGATTTTAATGTCATTGACTAATCTACTTAAATAAGGAGTATAGCTAAAAGCAAATCCCATTTTATTATCAATCAAAACATATTTTGAAGGATTCCAAAATTGTGAAAAAGCATCGGCGGGGGTAGCAACACCCATATCGCCCATACCCGAACCGCGGGCATCACTGGAAATTAGCATAAAAGGTACTGCAGTAGTTATGACTCTCGAATCGTTAGTTTGTGCAGATATTTTTACAATACTTAATAATGAAATGATGAGTATATATAAATTTCTCATAAGATTAATTTTGTTATAATTTTTATTAATTTTAATGATTAATTAAATTTCTTAACTTATTCATGTTTATTCTTTGAATAAAAGAACCACAAATTTACAATTATTTATCATAAAATGACTAATTTTTCTATTTTTTGTGCTGTTTTACCGCTTGCTGTCCTGACACTTAATTTGTAAACATAAACACCTTTTGCCAATTTATTACCGAAATTATCCCGACCGTCCCAAGTAATATCTCTTGACAAAAAGCCATCGGAAATAATTGTTTGACGGTGCTGCCAAACCAATTTACCGCTTATGGTATAGACTTGAACCATAACATCTAAGTTTTCAAACGGGTGGTTATGATTAAACCAAAATTCAGTATAATCGGTAAAAGGATTAGGATAATTTAATACTCTATCCAATTTAATGTCTTTATTTTCAACTACTTGAAAACTAATCTCAGCCGTCGCTGAATTGTTATAAACATCCCATGCTTTGATATGTAATGTATGCCAACCCGGTTTGAGATTAAACAAACGATACCGGACATTGCCACGCTGATAAGTATTGGCTTCGGTTTCGTAAAAATCGTTTAGTACAAACACATCTGTTTGATTATCATCGAGATAAGCCGTAATATCATGACCAATACCGCCGATTGTATTAATACCGTTTTCGTCTGAAAGGTCGAGTAATAAATACGGATTGGCATCTGTAATACCGCCGGACATAAAATTACGATCATTCATATATGCTTTAATTACCGGTGGTTTGTTGTCATCTTCTGCATTTTCATCTACACCGCCTACTATAATTGATTCATCATAACCTATTTTTTCTTCTGTTTCGTTTACGGCATAAAAGCTCAAACGCCCTTTGCCATAGGTCAAATCTATATCTTTGGGAACTACAAACTCAAAAGTAAATTGTCCGTTGACAACATCGGCTTTCCCTTGAAATATTTTGGGACCTAATTTTTCAAATTGTAAGGAATAGCCGTTATTATCATTATCTTGCACTTCATCTTGTTTATATTTATCAAAAACGACAGGATTGATAATACCGTTAAATCCGGTCATTAAATTGCCTGTGGCATCTTGAATTTCGCCTTTGATAATGATATGTTTAAGTGCTTTAAGGGTGTCGGTGGGTTGGTTGTTAATCGAATTTAAAACAATTCTGGGTTTGGTAAATCCTAATTCAAATCCCGGATCTCCCAAAAAAGCAATGTTAAATTTGCCATACCCCGACGTGGTATAGGTTTTTGCCATTCGTAAAGCTTCTGCCGGATTTCTGATAATTTCTCCGTTCAAACTCGACCGCATTCCAAATAAAGCATTGTAAAAATCAGTGTTCATGCTTCGGGCATTTGAAGTCCAAATTTCTCTAATGGTCGAGACCATCTCCAATACGCCACCTTTGTCATTCCACAATAAATGTTCGGCAGCTGTTTCTCGTGAAGCATCGTCAAAACGAGCAAATTCGCAAGTCATGGTTGTCATCAACGGCAAACGGTCAAAATTGTGCAAATCATTGATGTCGTTCATGGTAAGCATAAACTCGTGCGAGAGCGTAGATTGGTTCCCGTGACCTATATATGCCAAAATTAATGTACCGGTTTCAAACCGGTTAAACAAATCACGTTTGGCGTCGGGGTAACGCGGTCCTCCCGGTGTGCTGACTTGCAAATATGCGTCTTGATAAATTTTGTAAACATTATATTCCGGATGATATTGTTTAAGTTTTTGGGAGATATTTTCAGTATTGGTAACAAAACTTGTATCACCCGGATGTCCGGGGTCGGCGTCGTCGGACCAAAGTGTTATAAAAGTACGCCAATTTCGTTTGGTGTTTTCTGACAAATAATGTTGGTATTTGTGATACATTACTTCGGCTTCAGCTTCATTTCTAACTAATAAACGTCCTACGGCGATATCCGGTTTTTCCGATGAATCGGTCAGTAGTCCTTCATTGTCGTCCATCATTACAAAAAAATCATCAGAACCGACAGAACTAACCAAATCAAAACAATTTAAACTTTCAAAAACAGGTACAATATTGCTATTTTCTCCATCAACCAATAAATTATCGGGAATGACATTTTTAAAATCGTTTGTGGCATCACCAAACAACATTAAAAATTTCAATTTTTTGTCCGGTGCAGATGCGTTGTTGTAAACATATTTGACCATATTACGAATGGCGGCAATATCTTGTTCTCCGTTACCGAATTCATTATAAATTTGTTTCAATTTTGCGACATAGACATTCAACCCCATTTGCCGGTGCATGTCGGCAAATTGTTCGGCTTTATCATACAAAAATGCCGGTGTTACAATGATATAATCCAAATCTTGAAATCCTCCGGTATGATAAAACAAATCTTTATGCAAATTTTGATTGACTTGCAGTGGATTATCGACTTTTTCGGGGGTAAAATAGTTGTTTTTGTCTATTGCGATAAAACGTTTTTTGTCTTCTTTTTGAAACTTAACATCAAAATTGTTTTGTGTATTGTTGATGTAAGCCGGATTGTAAATATCGGTAATATCCCAGACGCGGGTAATATCGGAAGCGTTGGTAAAATGATAAGTAGCTATACCGTTTCCTGTGTCAGCATCGGGGTGGTGAAAACGAAACTGTTTGCCACTTTGTTCCAAACGGCAAAATGCCCAAACATTGATGTATTCCAAATAAAAATGGGCATCAAAAAAACCGGCGTTGTTAAAACTGATATTTATCTTTACAGGATTATCCGGTAAGATGATATTTCCTGTTTTTTCTTTAGCAGTCCCCAAAGAATAAATACCTACACCATTAAACATTACTTGTCCTTCCGGTTGTCCGTTGATAGTTATGTTAAAAGAAGTGTCTCCAATATTTGTAGC
>JALVLX010000084.1 GCA_027032855.1 Flavobacteriales bacterium
ATTTTGTGTTGTAACTGCAAATAAATTATTCTATGCCAGAAAATTTTACTTATTTTTTAATAACTTTACGGAAAATTTTTTAACTAAAATAACATAAATATGAAATTGATTAAATTACTTTCAATCGTTTTCTTTTCTATGTCAATGAGTTATAATCTCGTAGCACAAGAAAAGATTGTAACAGGAAAAGTAACTTCTGAGGGCGACCCTTTACCGGGCGTATCAGTTGTTATTAAGAACTCACAAAAAGGTACTACAACCGATTTTGAAGGAAAATATGAAATCAAAGTATCTCCCGAAGACGTTTTGGTATTTTCATTTATCGGTATGAAGCCAATTGAAATTAAAGTTGGCAACCAATCGGTAATTAATGTAGTCATGGAAGAAAATGCTCAAGCACTTAAAAAAGTTATTGTAACCGCTTTAGGTATTAAAAAACAACGTAAATCATTGACTTATGCGGCACAAGATGTTAAAGCTGATGAATTACAAAGAGTTAAACAAACTAACCCGATCAATAGTTTATCCGGTAAAATTTCCGGTTTGACCATTGAACGCAATGCATCCGGAGCAGGTGGTTCTGTTAAAGTTGTTTTGCGAGGAAATAAATCTTTGCGTAGCAACCAACCATTATATGTTATTGATGGTATTCCTTTATCTAACCCAACCTCTTACATTCCTGTCAGTACATTTGGAGACAAAAGCGGTGGTAACAGAGATGGTGGTGATGCTTTGTCTTTACTCAATCCGGATGATATTGAAAGTATCTCTGTTTTAAAAGGTGCTTCTGCTTCCGCATTATATGGTAGTGCCGGTTTGAATGGTGTTATTTTGATTACGACTAAAAAAGGACGCAAAGGCGGATTTAAAGCCAATGTATCTTCAGGATATACAGTAGATAGTCCTGCTTATTTTATGGCGTTTTCAAGTGATGCGCAAAAAAATGTCGATAGCTTTTTCCAAAAAGGTTCTACAAATATCAACTCTGTTACTTTGAGTAGTGGAAACCAGTCTGCACAAACTTATTTTTCTTATGCCAATACCAAAGCTCAAGGTATTGTGCCTACTAATGACATGTCACAACATACTTTTAATTTGCGTGAAACAGCCCAAATGTTAAACAACAAATTACAAATTACCGGTGGTGTGATGTTCAGTACTCAAAAAATAAACAACCGTCCGGTTTCTGCATTGTATTTCAATCCGCTTATCGGCGTTTACAATTATGATGCTTCGCAAGGTCCTTTGTCAAAATGGAAAGAATTCGAAACTTTTGATCCCGGTCGTAATTTGATGAAACAACAATGGTTTAGAGCCACTTCAGATATTGAGCAAAATCCTTATTGGATATTACATCGCAATCCTACGCTTGACAAAAACCAAAAATGGTTACTCAATATGGGGGCAACTTATAAGTTTAATGATAACTTTAGTGTTAAAGCCCGTGGTTCATTTGATAAAAGCAATATGGATTACACCCGTAAAATTTATGCAACATCAAACGGAACCTTGTCACACAAAAACGGACGTTTTATCAGTACTAATTTTGACAATACCCAATGGTATGGTGATTTGTCGGCAATGTATAACACAAAATTTGGTGACGACGTTAGCATCTCAGCAATTTTGGGTACCAGTATGACACATAATCTTACCAATACGTTTTATGCCGATTCCGGTAATACCGGCGGTTTGCAATATGCCAATGTGTTTGCTATTCAAAACTTTAATGCCAGTGCAGATGTTGATATAAGTGAACATCATTTACAAAAGAAAGTAAGTTCTGTTTATTTCAGCTCTACTCTAGGTTATAAAGACCAAATGTATGTTGATTTAACAGCCCGTAATGACTGGAGTTCTGCTTTACCGGCTGAAAACCGGTCTTATTTTTATCCTTCTGTTGGCTTAACGGGTATTTTGAGCAAAATGTTTGATTTCGGCGATAAGATTTCATTTGCCAAAGCACGTGTATCGTATGCCGAAGTAGGTAATGATGTACCGGCTAACTTCTTGTATCCTAACAGAAATTTATTCTTTGGTGCCGGTGTTGATCCGCATGATCCCGTCAGACCTTTGAAAGTACCTCGTCCCGAAAGACAAAAATCTTTCGAATTTGGTACCGAATGGCATTTCTTAGATGATCGTTACGGAATAGATATAGGTTACTACAATACCAATACGGTTGATCAATATTTTATCGTAGATGCTTCTGCAGCCGGAACGTCCGGTGGAAAAGTAGGTGTTAATTCCGGAGATATTCAAAACAAAGGTTGGGAAATATCTGCATTTGCAGAACCTATCAAAAACGATAATTTTAAATGGCATACACAATTAAACTATGCAGCAAATAAAAACAAAGTCTTAAATCTTTCTAACAATAGTGACGGTGTTGAAATTCCTTATTATACCATTTCTCCCGGTGGTGTTAACTCTTATGCTTCTTATTTAGTTGAAGGTGGTTCGTATGGTGATATTTATGCGCAAGTGGTTAAGAGAGATGACTCAGGACATCCTATCGTTGATCAAAGTGGTGGTGGTGTTGCTATCCAAAAAGATGATAATGCAGATATTACCATTGCCGGACTTGAAAAAGTCGGTAATGCCAACCCTGATTTTACTTTAGGGTGGAATAACAGTTTTGACTATAAAAACTTTACATTTGATTTCTTGATTGACGGCCGTTTCGGAGGTGTTACCATGAGTATGACCGAAGCTGTTGTAGAAGGTATGAGTGATAATTCAGCCAGAGAACAATCCGGTAGTATTGATGTGGTTGACCTCAATGGTAATGTTTCTCAATTATCAAACAAAGTATATTATAGTGCTGCCGGTGGTCGTAACGGCTTTACCGGAGAGTATGTTTACGATGCCACCAATATCCGTTTGGCAGAGATGGCAGTTTCGTACAGATTTAACTTTAACAAATTTGGTATCAAGAGAGCCAAAGTATCTTTGATAGGAAATAATTTGATGTTTTTCTACAAAAAAGCCCCTCACGATCCGAATGTTACAGGAAGTATTGGAAATACCTTACAAGGAGTTGATGTCTTTAATCTGCCTTCAACCCGAAGTTTAGGTTTGAATCTTAATTTAAACTTTTAAAAACAAATAATCATGAAAAATATATATAAATTTTTGACAATTTTAGGCATGTTTATGCTGTTGCTCAACGTGTCTTGTACCAAAGATTTTGATAAAATCAACAATGATCCCACTCAGATTACTGATGAGCAATTAACGGCTGATTTCCAATATATCGGTGCTAAATATCAACCGATATTTGAAAGTATCATTATCACCAGTCCGGCTTGGAAATACCAACTGCAACAAAACCTAAATGCCGATGTGTTTTCAGGTTATATGACCAATCCGCGTCCGTTTATTGCCGGTGCTAACAATACCACTTATAATTTGGTTGCCGGATGGAACAACTTTATTTGGACCATACCTTACAAAAATATCATGAATAACGTAGCTTATATTGAGAAAAAAGCAACAGAAGACGATTTCCCTGTTTTTGTAGGAATAGCCAAGATCTTAAAAGTAGAAGCTATGCATCGTATTTCTGATGTATTCGGTCCTATTGTTTACACACATTACGGTGAATCTGTAACGACCAGTGAATATGATAGTCAACAAGAAGCATACAATGCTTTCTTTGCCGATTTGGATACAGCTGAAGATTTGATTTCAAATAATATGAGTGACGGTTATTTTGCCAATTTTGACATGGTTTATGACGGTCATTTAGATAATTGGCTCAAATTTGCCAATTCTTTGCGTTTGCGTTTAGCTATTCGTATCGCTATGGCTGATCCTGCCAAAGCACAAGCAGAAGCTCAAAAAGCTTTAACCAGCCCTTACGGTTTGATAGAAAACAATGCTGATAATTTTATTATCCACGGCAAAAAATCACATCCTTTGACTACAATATGTAATGCTTGGGATGATATCCGTATGAATGCAAGTATAGAGTCTTTTATGCGTGGTTATAACGACCCCAGAATTTACAAATATTTCAGCTTGGTTAAGGAAGGAGATACAGATACCCAACCGGTTGTTCCCAATACATTTAAAGGTATTAGAAATGGTTTGCCTTTATTGTCTAATTATTCTGATGAATTGGAACAAAAAGCTGCTTATGTCAATTTTGCAGTACTTAATAAAAGCGTGATGACGCCTGATTTGCAATTGATGACAGCAGCCGAAGTCTGGTTCCTCAGAGCCGAAGCCGCTTTGAGAGGTTGGGATAGCGGTGATGCGCAAACGTATTATGAAACCGGTATTGCTTCGTCATTTGAATATCGTGGTGTACCGGGAGCAGCGGCTTATATCGCTGACAATACATCAACGCCTATGAATTATGTTGATCCGGTTAATGCTTCTAACAGCATCGATGCCTTGACAGATGTAACAATTGCTTGGGATAATGCTGCAAGTAATGAAGAAAAATTAGAAAAAATCATTACCCAAAAATGGATTGCCATGTTCCCTCAGGGAGAGGAAGCATGGGCGGAATTCCGTAGAACCGGATATCCTAAAATTTTTCCGGTTGTGAGTAATCAAAGTGGTGGAACCATTGATACGGATATTCAAATACGCCGTATTCCGTTTGTAGTTAGTGAATACGATACTAACCCTGATGGCGTTCAAGGTGCAATAACAAAACTTGGTGGACCCGACAACGGAGGTACCCGTTTGTGGTGGGACACAGGAAACAATTTCTAAATAAGTTTTGAGTTAGTAATAAAAGCGGGAGCATCTATGCTTTCGCTTTTATTTTTAATAGATAATTTATTACTGTTTGTCGATTTTTATTTTTTTTGTTGAAATCATTTATAATTTAGCAAAAAAAGAATTTTTAAGATGAAACGAACATGAATTTTTTTAATCATAAAATACACACAAGGATATGATT
>JALVLX010000085.1 GCA_027032855.1 Flavobacteriales bacterium
ATCTGCTGTCATATCATATAAAGTATTCGCAATACGATTGATTTGCTTAGGGTTTGATTGACGGCAATTTTCAACTTCTTTTATTAAATATGCCAAAGGTTCGTCATAGGGGAATTTTACTTCTCCTATAACAAAAAAACAAAAGTAAAATAAGAGATAAAAAACTAATTAGCAGTTTCTTTATCCTGCAAAGCAAAAACTCTTTTAAGCAAATCGGAAGTACGTTCGCTGATATCCGTTCTGATTTTTTGTTCTTCAACGGCTACTTTTTTAAAGACACCTTCCATAGCCTTGTTTGTCACGTAATCCGTTAAATCGGGATTAACTTTATCAACAAAAGGCACTTGATTATATTTATTGATGATTTTTGTCCATACTTCATCAGCTTTTACTTTGTGTAATGATTTTTGTACTTGCGGACTGAATTTTTGATATAACTGACTTTGTGTTTTTTGTTTGAGATAATTTGTAGCTGCGGTTTGGTCACCCAACAGAATATTTTTAGCATCTTCAAAAGTCATAGAGGTGATAGCGTTAACAAAAATGGGTTTAGCTTCTTTCACGGCATCAGATGCGGCAGTGTTGAGTAGTTTGATACCTTCATCTGCTAATTGCCCCAAACCTATATCTCGTAAGGTTTTGTCAACTTTTTGTAGTTCTTGCGGTAACAAAATCTTGACCGTTTGGTCTTTTAAAAAACCGTCCGGTGTCATCAATTTGGTAACTTCTTTGTCAATGCCTTTGTTGAGGGCTTCTTTCAGTCCTGAGGCTATTTGTGCATTGCTCAAACCTTCTTCTGGTAATTGTTCCAAAACTTGAACTAATTCGGCACAAGATGACAATTGTAAGCTAATCAATAAGAGTAATAGTAATTTAATTTTCTTCATGGTTTGTGTTTTGATTGTTTTCTTCTAATCTTAAAGTTTTCTTTTTAGAAAATTTTTGATAAAGATAGCCAAAAATTGCAATTGCCAATAATAATCGAATTAAAAATTTCATAATTTTTATTTTTTGTGGTTTATATGATAGAATATAACAAATTTTATACCAAAAAAAAGACCGCCGGAATGACGGTCTTTTATTATTGTAAAAATGTGATTAAGCTTTCTTTTTGCTGACCAATTCAATAACGCGGTCGGCAATTTTGTCTTGAATACCTTGATTAAGGTGGCTGGTAAAGCCTACGCAAGAGTTGTTTATTTCTCCTAAAACGTATGTATCATTACCGTTTTCGTCCCAATCGAGCATAAAGTCGGCTGTCCAGATTAGCGGTGCGTCGTGGTTGCCAAGTTTAGACATAATTTCCGGTAAACGTCCGATAAACATATCTACCAATTCTTTCCATTCTTCGGGACGGTCATAAGTATATTTGGCTCCGGAGAATAAGGTGGCAGAGAAAGCATCGGCACTTTCAGCCGGCTTTTTGTGTACAACAAAAATAGGTTCTTCGCCCACCATCAAAATACGGATTTCGCCTTCTTTGATACGGGGCATAAAACGCATATCTACCAGCATACCATTATCACCAACTATGTATTGGGTGGCAAATTCCATAAAAT
>JALVLX010000086.1 GCA_027032855.1 Flavobacteriales bacterium
AAACACAGCTAATCAACCATTTTAAGATTAATGATACTTGGTTTTTGGTAGATTTGCCCGGTTACGGATACGCCCGTACTTCAAAAACCACCCGTAAAAAATTTCAAAAACTTATTACAGATTATTTTTTAAAACGCAAAAATCTGGTCAATGCCTTTGTCTTGGTTGATGCTCGTCACGAACCACAGAAAATAGATATGGAATTTATGCGCTGGTTAGGCGAACACGGTATACCCTTCTCTATTGTGTTTACTAAAGCGGACAAATTAAGTAGTGCCGAATTGGATAAAAATTTGAGAAAATATAAAATGTCATTCCTCAAAGAATGGACCGATATGCCGAAAACTTTTACAACTTCGGCTACTTCAAAATTGGGAAAAGATGAAATAATCAACTATATTGAACGATTAAATGATATGGTCAAAGACGATATTAAAAAAATGATGCAAAATTCTAATTTAAAAAAATCAAATTAGCTTATGTTAAAAAAAATTTTTCTGATAGGTTTACTTTTTATTGCAACCGTTTCTAATGCACAAAGATTGTTTAGCAACAGTAGATCCTATGATTTGTTTAACAGTTTTACCAAATGGGGAGTGCAACTGGACGGTCTTTTATACTTCCCTGCCGATATTGACAAAACCGATAATTTTTCATTCCGCAATCAATTTGCAACCGGTTATAAATTCGGGCTTGTTTACAACCTTAATTTTTCTAACCATTTCGGATTTCGTTTTGGGGCGTTGGCAGGACAAGCACCTGCAATAAACACATACTTTGTACTTGGCAAAGACGAAATAAACGCAAGTACAGATTATCTGCACAAGAAAGGCGCTACACGCAGTCCCATCTTTAACTTTTCAATTCCGTTGCTACTTGAATATCGAAATTTTTTGATAGACAGATATACTTTGAGTTTGGATGCCGGCATCCAGTTTGAACTTACCAAAGGCGCTACGCTTACCGAATCATACAAAAACTACTACTACACCACAGTAACCAATCCCGGTAGTTGGGGAATAGATTTGGTAGCAAAAGCAGGGTGGTATTTTCAATTTAAACCGGTAATGGTGCAAACTTCTCTCGTTTACAAATACCGTTTTGGTTACCAATACCAAGGAACTTATTCGTTTAAAAACTTGGCTAATACTCCTGACTTTTCCGGAAAATATGATCAAAAAGGTGACTATATTGGTGTTAGTTTAGATTTCTTTTTCCATCGTCCCGGACGTGAAGTTGACTTAGGTTGTCGTGGTACCGTACATAGCAAACTTGTAAGAAAAAGGCAAGAAAAACAATTTAAAGAAAGAGAAAAAATACGCAAACGTCAGGAGAAAATCAAACGTAAAAACGCCAGAAGAAAAAGTAAAAGAGCCAAGAAAAGATGGCTGTTTTGGTAGATAAATTTCCTAAAATAATATACGTCTTTTATTATTCGTCAAAAAAGCTTAATTTTACAAAAAATTTAAGCTATGTTGATTATTGGTATAGCCGGCGGTACCGGTAGTGGAAAAACAACGGTTGTCAATCAGATTGTTAAAGAATTTGCCAACGATGATGTCGGTATCATATCGCAAGATTCTTACTACAAAGACAACAAACATTTATCCTTGGAAGAGCGTGAAAAAATTAACTTTGATCACCCACGCGCTATAGATTTTGAATTGCTTTATGAACATTTGACTAAACTCAAAAACGGTGAAACCATTGAGCAACCGGTTTATTCTTTTGTACAACACACACGCACCGGTGATACTATTCTGACTCATCCGCGTAAAGTAATGATTGTTGAAGGGATTTTGATTTTTAATGATCCTAAACTTCGAGAGCTTTTTGATGTTAAAATTTATGTACATGCTGATTCCGATGAACGTTTGATTAGACGTGTCCGTCGTGATATAAGTGAACGCGGTAGAACGGTTGACGAAGTTTTATCACGCTATCAAACAACCTTAAAGCCCATGCACGAGCAATTCATTGAACCAACCAAAGCCTATGCAGACCTGATAATACCCAACGACCGCCGTAACAAAGTGGCTATTGACGTTATTGTTAGCTTAATTAAAAATAATATCTGATGAAATCTGAATATCTCAAATATCTGACAAACCGTTTTGTGGTAACCATAATCGTTTTCTTGGCATGGGTTATCTTTATAGATGATAATTCGTTGTTATATCAACATATTCTTAACAAACAAATCAAAACTTTGGAAGACAAAAAAGCCTTTTACACTGAAGCTATCAAAGAACAAAAACAAACTTTAAAAGACTTGGATAACGATAAAAAAATCAAAAAATATGCACGGGAAAAATTGTTGATGAAAAAACAGGGAGAAGACATCTACATTATCGAAACAGAAAATCAATGATAAAATTACGCTTTTATAATGAGCAATTTATTTAAGGAGTTTAAAAAAATCAGTTCCAAAGAATGGAAACAAAAAATACAGGTAGATTTAAAAGGTTTAGACTACCAAACTTTGATTACCCAAACGGCAGAACATATAGATATCAAACCATTTTATCATTATGATGATTTTCAAGTAATGCCTCAACCGGTATCGAAAAGTTTTAAAATCAGTCAGGAGCTACAAATCAAAAATGCCGAAACTGCCGGAAAAATAGCCAAAAAAGCGCTTGAAAAAGGTGCAGATTATTTTACTTTCTATTTCGATAAACCATTTAATATTCAACAGCTTATATCAAATCTTGAGCTTGAAAAACTGATTTTTATAGCCGATACACTCAACACGGATTTTATCAAAGAATTATATGAGCAAACCAATAGAAAAAGTCAAATTTTAGTTGATACTATTGGTCATTATGCACGTTTTGGCAATTGGTATGAAAACGAAACTAAAGACTTTGAAAATCTTAAATCCTTACAAAATTTCTTTCCTGCTGATTACCGGTTTATTGAAATACGCAGTTTTTATTCCAAAGATGCCGGTGCTACTATCACGCAAGAATTGGCCTATGCCCTATCCCATGCCGTTGAATATGTAGAAAAATTAGGTAAAAAAAGTATCAATCAAATACAATTTTCCATGGCTAACGGTTATCACTACTTTTTTGAAATAGCCAAACTAAAAGCTTTACGATACCTATGGCAATTGATTGGGAATGAATATAATACGATAGTTGAAGCTATAATTTACACCCGGCCGTCCATGCGAAACAAAACCATTTTTGATCCGTATGTTAATATGTTGCGTACCGGAATGGAAATGATGAGTGCCGTTTTGGGTGGTAGTAATATCATCGCCAACATGCCTTTTGATGCCGTTTATAAAAAAAGTAACGAATTTAGCGAACGAATTGCTCGCAACCAACTGATTATCTTACAAAAAGAAGCCGGTTTTGAAGCTGCTCTCAACAGTACTACCGGCAATTACTTCATTGAAGAAAATACTTATAAATTAGCCGAAAAGGCTTTTGAAATCTTTAAGCAAATAGAAAAATCCGGTGGCTTTTTATCGCAATTATATAAAGGAAAAATCCAACAAAAAATTTCCGAAAGTGCTGAAAAAGAACAAAATTTGTTTGATGAAGGAAAATTAGTGCTGGTCGGAACGAACAAATATTCCAATGCTAATGAACCCAATCCGGAAATAGATTTTTTTCCGTTTATGAAAAAACGTAGTGGACAGACATTAATCAGACCTGTTGTGCCCAAACGCCTTGCTGAAAAATCAGAACAGGAACGACTTAACCAGCTCGGTATTCATTTCTAATCCGGAATTATGAAGTATGCTATTGTTGACTTGGAAACAACCGGTGGCAAACCTGCAGATGAAGCCATTACTGAAATAGCCATCTATATTTTTGACGGCAACAATATCACCGACCGCTTTATCAGCTTGGTCAATCCCGAACGTCCCATTCACTGGTATGTACAAAAATTAACCGGCATCAACAACAAAATGTTGAAACGTGCCCCAAAGTTCTATGAAATAGCCAAACGCGTTATCGAAATTACCCAAGGCGCTGTCATTGTTGCACATAATGCTTCTTTTGATTATCGAGTATTAAAAAAAGAGTTTGATCGCTTGGGTTACAAATTTGAACGACCGAATTTATGTACAGTCAAATTAAGTAAAGAAGTTTTTCCCAATCTGGAATCATACAGCTTAGGAAAATTATGCAAAACACTACACATACCGGTTGCTGAGCGGCACCGTGCATCGGGAGATGCTTTGGCAACAGTCGAATTGTTTAAAATGATCCTAAACAAACAACGTAACCTGCTGGACCGGATAGACACACCGGGCATCAAACCGGTACAAAAAATCAGAAAAGATATAGTAGAAACCATTGATAATCTACCTGATAAAAAAGGAATTGTTTATTTTTACAACAAATACGACCGCTTGATTGGTGTCAATGCTAGCCGCAATATCAAGAAGAAAGTCACACAAATTTATGTCAAAGAAAACCCGAAAGCCTTGGATATGCAACAACATATCAATCGTATTGAATACGAATTGTTGCAAGGAAATTTAATCAGTCGTGTGATTGCGTGGCATTACCGTTTTCAAGAAAATCCTGTTTTTTCGCCCTGCACCAAAAAGAAATTTGTCTATGATCATCGTTTTTCAAATGACCAAATGCTTTTAATCGACAAAGGCCATTACACCGGAGAAAAATCTATTATTTATATTGAAAATCAACAGGTTAAAGGCTACGGCTTTTTTGATTTGGAATGGCAAAACCAAGATATGAAAGTCATCAAAAAACGCCTAACACCCGTTACCGACCATCCGGCATTGCATAAAATCATTCAAGATTATCTCGATAAATATAAATTGGAAAAAATTATTAGATTTAATAGTTGAAAGTGTGTAGAGACGAATTGCATTAGTCTCTGTGGAAAGTGCGAATGTAGGGACGCACGGTCGTGCGTTCAAGTGGAAAGTGGAAAGCGATAAAGTGCGGATTAGTAACAAGTAGAGACGCACGATCCGTTCGTCTGATAAGGGATAATATTATTTGAAGTAGAATCAAAGGTCACTAAGTGATCCCGACGGACGTCGGGATTGTATCGAAGTACCGACATCAAATAACCAGATAACCTGATAACCAAATAACCAAATAACCAGATAACCAGATAACCAAATAACCAAATAACCAGATAACCAAATAACCAGTATAACCATAATGTCTATAACAAAATTATTCAACATCAAATACCCTATTGTCCAAGGTGGTATGATTTGGGTCAGCGGCTGGCGATTGGCAACTGCGGTTAGCAATGCCGGCGGGTTAGGCTTAATTGGTGCCGGCAGTATGTACCCGGATGTCTTACGCGAACATATTCAAAAAGCCAAAAAAAATACTGATAAACCTTTTGGGGTAAACGTGCCGCTACTCTATGCCGATATTGAAGAAATTATCCAAATAATCATTGACGAAGGGGTGAAAATAGTCTTTAGCTCTGCCGGCAATCCCAAAAAATGGACAGGCTTACTCAAAGAACACGGGATTAAAGTGGTACACGTAGTCAGCAGTGTCAGATTTGCCCAAAAAGCAGAAGCAGCCGGTGTTGATGCCATTGTAGCCGAAGGTTTTGAAGCGGGCGGACACAACGGCCGTGAAGAAACAACAACCTTGACCTTAATTCCGGCAGTACGACAAGCCGTAAACATTCCGGTGATTGCCGCCGGCGGTATAGCTACCGGCAAACAAATGTTAGCCGCCATGGTTATCGGTGCCGACGGCGTACAAATCGGTAGTCGTTTTGTAGCATCTGAAGAATCTTCGGCACATCAAAATTTTAAAGAAGCCATACTCAAGACCGGTGATGGTGATACCATGCTCACTTTAAAAGAGTTTGCTCCTGTCCGCTTGATTAAAAACGAGTTTTTCCGCCGTTTGGCAGAGCTGTATAAAACCTGCCCCACCGAAGAACAACTCAAACAACTTTTGGGACGTGCCCGTGCCAAAAAAGGTATGTTTGAAGGCGATTTGGAAGAAGGCGAACTCGAAATAGGTCAAGTAGCCAGCATCATCAATGATATCAAACCGGCCGGTGACATTGTACACGAAATTGTGCAAGACTATTATGCAGCCTTGGAAGATATTCAGCGATTACCTAAATTTCAATTTTGATAACTATATTCATATCCGATGTTCCCTCACTCAACAGACGTGATAATGCCATGACCTACCGCGATTACGCCTTATACAACGACTTGAAAATCCGCAATTTATGGTTTCCTGTTGCCAACCTGATGACACACGGCATTATCAAAGGCAGACTCGAAGGCATCTCAAAAGACGGCGAACCTTTTGACCGGTTTACCAATAACGCAGTTCTCTACTTTGCCTGTGGCGTTACTATGTGGGAACTCTACATTTCGCCTGATATTTTGACAGATAAAGAATGGCAAGTGCTATCGCAAGCCATCAAATGGGCAAACGATAAACAAGAAGTTATGGCGCAAACCTTCATGCAAGGTGGTAATCCTGCTTTGGGAGAGAGTTATGTTACATTCATTTTAAAAATAAGAAAGGAGTTATTGCCGCAAGAAATCCAAAAATTGAAAATGATACACTTCGCATAAAATTAAAACCGGAACAAGGTCTTGATGAAAATGCTACAAGCTTGGTAATTGAGCAAGTGTATCCCTTCAGAAAAATATTACCGCAAATTTACAGCGCCGGTAGCACATTTAGCGTACCGCTTGATGGATTTGAAACAGCCATTTTCCACGTTTTTCCGCTGGACAGCACCACACGACCATTATTGGCAGACGCTCGTATGACCATAAATCTTAATGGCAATAACGTAAATTACAGTATTTATGAAACCGGTTCAAAATTCAGATTTTTAAATCCGCAATATGTTGAAAATCTGAAAATTAACGGTAAAAATGCCAATTACCACGATTTTATCAAATTCAAAAACACAAGCACCGGAACAGACAAAACTTTTCCGAAAGTATCCATCATTGCCAATGGAAAAGAATTTAAAATTGCAACCCAAAGTGTCAAAAATAAATGGCAATGGTACAGCACGGAAATACCTGCCGGACAAAAAGAAATCACCGTAAAAATAAGCAAAAACGGCTGGAAAGGTACTGCATCACTATGGATAAATACCGTAGAAAAATTGAAACCAATCACCATTTCAGTACAAAACAGTGCTAAAATCAATGAAGAAATCATGCCGCCCCTACCTTACCCTACAGCAGAAAAAAGGAATTATCAAAAACTAACGGAGAAAAAGTTCTAAATGCCAGATGAGTAAATCCTGTCGGTGGCAGAGACACCGACAGAACGACATAAGAATGCCTGTCATCTCGAAGAAGGAACGACTAAGAAATCCTTTGTTATTCCGACAGAGCGACGTAGGAGCGACGAGGAATCTGGATTTCTCCTCTCTCGTACCTCGTCGTTCGAAATGACAAATTTTCAAACTATCTATCATTAAATTCGTTGATTATCAACGTCATTTTATCATAAACCAAATCAAAATCCGGCATTTCTTTCCCCATAAAAATCCACATCATCACGGTTTTGTCCGGCAAACGCAATTGATGTTGTTGCAACCGGAAACTCTCTCGCATCAAACGCTTAATCCGGTTACGATGTACCGCCCTTTTAAACTTTTTTTTAGGCACCGAAAAACCCACTAAATACGGACTTCCTTCTGGATAATCCATAGGCAAATACACCAACCGTAGCGGAAATGACACGATTGAACGCCCACGACTAAATAAGGAATCTATCAGTAGTTTGCGTTTCAAACTGCTACTCCGCGGTAAAGTATAGCGTGGCTTGGTCATTTGGTTTAAAATCGTTTATTTTTCAAATAAAGACGTATTATTTTCTATATTAATATCCGCCATAAAACCAAGCGGATCAATAACTACAGTCTTGATATCATCTTTTTTGGCATCTACCGTAAAACTATATTGCGGTGCCGGATAATGCCAATCTTTTAAAGTTACACGCTTAATATTTGGAAAAGGATTGTTTTTAGCCCCACGCATCAAGTCCAACGGAATGTAGTAACTGTCCATACTGCCGTCTTTGTAAACCACAAAAACATCAATAGGCATAGGCATGGAGCCTTCATATTTCAAATTGATTTCCGTTTTGTCATCTTTTGCAACAATATCTCCAACACTATAATCAATATGATGAATAGTATTGATCCACTCATTTTGAAACCATTTGAGATTCATACCCGAAGTTTTTTCGGCAATACGGAAAAAATCATCGGGTTGCGGGTGTTTCATTACCCAATTTTTATAGTAATTTTTTAAAGTTTGATTGAGTTTTTCAAATCCCATAATGTAACCCAATTGGGTCAAAACCAACTTTCCTTTGTCATACGCTCCTGTCCAATATGCCATATTGGTTTGATAATGATCGGAATGGGTTGCTAAAGGTTCATCTAACTCTCTGTGAACCAAATATCTGTAACTGCTGTACGAGCCAGCAAAAGGATTTTCAACTTTAGTTCCGTTAACCACAATATTTGCCATATCTTGTATGAAAGAGGTAAAACCTTCGTCCATCCAAGGATATTCAGATTCGTTACTGGCTAAACTAAACTGGAACCATGCATGTCCCATCTCGTGTTGCGTAGTACCTCGTAAGCTCGCAAATGGCCTGTTACCCATAACAAAAGTACACATACCATATTCCATACCACCGTCACCGGCTTGAATCACACTATATTTTTTGTAAGGATAAGGTCCCACATATTCATTGTAAAACGCCATGGTTTTAGCAGCAACAGGTTGCAATTTTTTCCAATTTTCTTTGACTTTATCATCATTTTGATAGAAGAAATGCAAGGTCAAACTATCGTTAACTTGATAGATATCATGCACATAATCAGGGTCTGCCGCCCAAGAAAAGTCATGCACATTGGGTGCTTTAAAATGCCATGTCAATTTATCGCCTGCCGGAATATTTAGCGGTTTATCCGTAGGATAATTTTTACCGACTTGCTCGGGATTTTGCAAGTAACCGGTACCTGCCACCATGTATTTTTTGTCTATGTGAATGGTCACATCAAAATCACCCCAAACACCATAAAATTCACGGCTGAGATAAGGATCGGTATGCCAACCTCTGTGGTCATATTCACATAATTTAGGATACCACTGCGCCATGGAATAATCAATACCTTCATCATTATCACGACCTGAACGACGTACGAGCTTAGGTACTTGTGCCAAATAACCCATTTCAAATACCGTACTTTCACCGGGTAAAACAGGTTGATTTAATTCTACTTCCAAAATAGTATCTTCAATATTGTATGTTACCACTTGTCCGTCTTGAGTCAAGCTGTTGACTTTTATAAAACCGGTTTCTTCCGGTTTTAAAGCATGCAATATTTTATCCATATTTCTATCGGGATCAGGCACCGTTCGCGATTTCCAATCCATGGAACTGCCGGGTTGAAAAGCATTCCAATACAAATGATAATATACCTTGGTTAAAGTATCGTGCGAATTATTTTTATAAACTAATTTTTGGTGTCCGTTATATTGATGTTTTTTGACATCCATGTCAATATCCATAGTGTAATTGACGTATTGTTGCCAGTAACCGCGTTTTTCCGGCTCGGTCACACCTTTTTTAACCTGTTGAACTTCAACAACTTTTGGTTCTTCAACAATATTTTTTTGCGATTGACATCCGGCTAATAAAAGACCGGTAAAAATGAAAAAATATAAATACTTCATAGAATTTTTTTTAAAGCACGAATATACGATTTTAGTTGAAAGTTGAATGTTAAAAGTTGAAAGTTTTGCATTCAATACCCAATCAACTTCTAATTTGAGGAATGAGGAGTGAGGAATGAGGAGAAATCTATGTTATTAGATAAGTTCCTTCCCGACTTTCGTCGGGACAGGCTGTCGCTCCTACGTCGCTCTGGCGGAATGACAATGCTTCCATTTCAAATGTAGCACTTGTTGCTACTTATTAGTAATTCGTTCGCACTTTCCACTTTAAACTAAAAATCCGCACATTATCGCTTTCCACTTGGCTCTTTCTACTAAAAAAACTATTTACCGATACAAAAATTCCTAAAAATATTATCCAACAAGTCATCAGTTGTAATCTCTCCCGTTATCTCACCCAAACTGTGTAAAGCCGCCCGAATATCAATACTCAATAAGTCGCCAGACAAGCCGGTATTCAAGCCGTTTTCTACTTGCAAAATACTTTGCAGCGCCTCGTTAAGTGCTTGATAATGACGCGCATTTGACACCACTACTTCATTTTGGTCCAAAGCGCCTTTGTTGACCAATGAAACCAACTCGTTTTTCAAGCTTTCCAAACCGGTTTTATATTTGGCGGAAATTTCAATCAATTGATATTTTTCCGTATCAATTTGGTAATCTTTTTGGTCAATTTTATCCACTTTATTGACGACAATCAATATTTTCTTTTGCGTATATTTCTTTGCAATATTTTGCAACTCCGCTTCAAATTCTTGCAACACCTGTTGATGTGACGGCTGATGACAAGTAGCAGTTTGGCTCAAAGCACAGGCATCAATCAAGAAAATGACTACTTTGGCTTCTTCAATTTTTTGATAGGTTTTTTTAATGCCAATACGTTCTATTTGGTCTTGTGCTTCCCGAATACCTGCTGTGTCGATAAAACGAAAACGAATGCCGTCTAACACCAATTCGTCTTCAATCACATCACGTGTCGTACCTGCAATATCCGATACAATGGCGCGCTCTTCATTGAGCAAAGCATTGAGTAAGGTCGATTTTCCCACATTCGGCTCCCCTACTATGGCAACCGGTACGCCTTCTTTGAGCACATTGCCCGTTGCAAAACTATCTACCAAATGTTTTAAAGTTTGTTTTAAACGTTGCACCAAATCTTTAAACTGTTGACGGTCGGCAAATTCGACATCTTCTTCGGCAAAATCCAATTCTAATTCCATCAACGAAGCAAAATGTATCAGCTCGTCATGCAACTTTTTGATTTCACTCGAAAAACCTCCCCGCATCTGTTGTAAGGCTAGGCGATGAGACGTTTCACTATCCGAAGCAATCAAATCGGCAACGGCTTCTGCCTGTGCCAAATCCATTTTGCCGTTGAGAAAGGCACGCAAGGTAAATTCCCCCGCCCGGGCATGACGCACCCCGTTTTTTAAGAACAATTGCAAAATCTGTTGTTGAATATACGTAGAACCGTGAACGGAAATTTCCACCACATTTTCTCCGGTATAAGAATGCGGATTTTTAAAAATACTGACCAAAACTTCGTCAATAATCGTGTCGCCGTCTTTAATGTAGCCCAAATGTATGGTATGCGTAGCCACTTGTTGCAAATCTTTATCACGGTATTTACTTTGAAAAAAACTGTTGACAACAGCAATGGCATCAGGTCCCGACAAGCGGATTACGCCAATAGCTCCGCTACCTGCCGGTGTAGCCAAAGCTATAATAGTATCTTGAAATTGTTTCATGCTGCAAAAATAACCAATTTAATTAGTTGAAAGTGAAAAGTGAAAAGTAGAAACTGCAAATTTTCTTGTCGTACACAGCACTTGACACTAAAAACTTTCAACATTCAATATTCAACATTCAACTCAATTTATTATCTTAGCATTTCATATAATATAACATTTGAAATGCAAAAATTTCTGCAACAAGTAGCCGGTGAATTGATTAAGTCAGGTGATTTACATCAAAAAATAGTTGTTTTAACCAACAAACGTTCCGGCTTATTTCTCAAAAAAGCCTTGGTCGAAGCCTTACAAAAACCGGTTTTGTCTCCTAAAATTATTACGATTGAAGAATTTTTTGCAGATATGACACCTTTTATTCAAGCTGATTGGTTGGAATTGATTTTTGAATTTTATCAAGCATACAAAGAACTATACAATGACAATAATCAAAGCTTTGACGAATTTATCCGCTGGGGTCCTTCCCTACTCGGCGATTTTAACCAAATAGATGCCTTCAATGTCGATGCCAAAGAAGTCTTTACTTACATCAATGAAGTCAAAAAAATTGAAGACTGGCAACTCAAACCGGACAGCCCGAAAATGATTACGGACTACCTAAAATTTTATGCATCGCTTTATGATTTGTATAAAAATTTGAAAAAACGCTTGCAAGAGAAAAATTTGGCTTATTCCGGTATGATAAGCCGATATGTGGCGGAAAACATTGAAAAACTGTCTGAAAATTTTGAAGCGGAACAAATTATTTTTGCCGGATTTAACGCCTTAAACACCAATCAGACTAACATTATAAAATCGTTGATTATCAACGGCAAAGCTCGTATTTTTTGGGATACTGACCAATATTATCTTAAACCGCATTTTGAAGCTGGAAGATTTATGAACCGGCATCTGAAAACTTTTAAAGATTTTAAATGGATTTTTGATCATTTTAAACAACCTAAGCAAATAGAAATCATCGGTGTTACCGGTAGCACTACACAAGCGCAAGCCGTAGCAGAGATTTTGGAAAACAAACTCAAAGAAGACAATGAAATCAATATGCAGGAAACTGCCATTGTGCTCAATGAAGAACACTTGCTATTACCTTTAATTAACAGTTTGCCCGGCTCGGTTGATGCCGTTAATATCACCCTGGGGTTACCGCTAAAAATTGTGCCTATCAGCCGTTTTTTCGAGTTATTGGTGCAACTTTATGCCGAAAAAGAACAATACGGCCGTTTCAACCTCGACACCATTGTCAGTATTATCAACCAAAATGTGTTTGAAGAAATTTTATCCGAAGAAGAACAGGAAGCTAATCAATTGTTACTAAAACAATTAGGAGAATTTAAAACAAACCTCATTTCACAAGATTTGTGGCTACGCACCCTGCAAAACTCCAAATCTTTTGCAAAAGACTTGGTAATTGAAGATTTTTCCATATCAAAATTCATAGATAAATTACTCGAGCGTATCGACTTTTTTGCACAACAAAATCCAGATGAATTGGACGGATTGGCGTTAGTCAAATTCGAAAAACTGTTCATGCAATTACAAGACTTCATCACCAAAACAGGCGAAATCAAAGATATGCGCACTTTCCAATACCTGTTTAAACGCCTGCTTAACCAAGAACGCTTGTCGTTTGAAGGCGAACCGCTTGAAGGTTTGCAAATAATGGGTCTCTTGGAAACACGTCTGTTAGATTTTGACCATGTTATCATCACATCTATGAACGAAGGTATTATCCCGCGTGGCCGTAATGACCGGTCAATCATACCTTTCGAACTCAAAAAACATTTCGGTTTACCCCTGCACCACGACCAAAATGGCATCATAGCTTACCACTTTTACCGCTTGTTGCAACGTGCCAAAAAAATCAGCCTGATTTACAATGCTGCCGGTGACGGATTTGTAGCCGGAGAACAAAGCCGGTTTATCACACAGATTGAAAACGAATTTAATCCCGAAATTCATCAAATAGAACACCGTATTTTTAACCTGTCAACAGACACCAAAATCGTTGAAAAAGAAGAAATTGCAAAAACAGAATATGCCATAATGCGCTTAACCGAAAAAGCCAAAAAAGGCTTTTCGCCATCTGCGCTCGGCACTTATGTGCGTAATCCTTTGGTCTTTTACAAAAGATACATTTTAAAATTAAATGAAACTGAGGAAGTTGGCGATGCCATTCCGGTAAATATCATCGGGACTATCATTCATGATGCTATGGAAGAATTATATACCCCATTCATTGGAAAAAAGCTACAAACTTCTGATTTTGACAGCTTTTTTAAGCAATATGAAGATTTGGCATTACGATTATTTATTGAAGAAAGTTTTGGCAAAGAAGCCCCCAAAGACCTTAGCATGATAACCAGTAAAAACT
>JALVLX010000087.1 GCA_027032855.1 Flavobacteriales bacterium
AATTAAAGGTATAAGTTCCCAACACATTCATTGATGTAAGTCCTTTATTGTAACCTACAGCACTATACAAACTAACAAGTCCGTAATCATACGAAGCAATACCTTGTAAAGAATAGGTTGACACACTCAAATGTACCCCCATGTCGGAATTCGGATCGGGGTCATCATAACCGGCATTAATTTTTTGGAATGCGGCATGAACAGCCAAGTTAAAATGGCGTTTTTTCTTTTTACCATCCTCATCTTTAGGTTTCGGAAAATATTGTGAAATACTGTGCTTAACCCCAACACCAAACAGGTTAAAAAAGCCTCCGTCTTTTGTCAAATTAGGCGCATACCGTACATTTACCTCACTACCAAGCGGCAAACCAACAGACAGTTGAATGGCAGGTGCCGGTACAACACTGGCAGGTAATTGGTCTTTGATACCATCCGGTGCGTAAAGTTCAAAAACTTTTTTTTCGGTATGTGTCGCATTCGGAATTTCTATAACTATATGTGTCTGACTTTGACCTCCCATAACCGTAGGTACTTCATTAGGACCACTATCTACATAAAGGTACTTATAGTCTGAACTATCTATCTTAAAAGTTTCAAATTCAGTTGGTACAAAAGCGCCTGATGCACTAATGTTTAATTCAACATGAAAAGGCTTAACAGGTTGTGCAGAAGTAACCCAAGCACTGCAGGAAGCATACATCAAACCTTTAAAAACAGGTTGTGTATAGTTTTTTATATATTTATTTGCATCGCCTTCAGAGGCCAAAACACTACTAAACTGGGCATGATTTACCCAATATGTCATCAAAAACATGACGAATAAATATTTTTTCATAAAATAAATTTTAGGTAATAATAGTTAAAAAGATAATAAAAATTTACAAATATGTCATGATATAGGAAATATCATAATTTTTCAATTTCTTATGAGCTTCCGGAAATCCCAAATCAATTAAAAAACTCAGTTGGACAATTTCGCCACCGGCTTTTTCTATCAATTTTACCGCTGCAGCCGCAGTGCCACCTGTAGCCAAAACATCATCGTGCAACAAAACTTTATCGCCCGGTTTGATAGCGTCAACATGCATACTCAAACTATCGGTTCCGTATTCCAGTTGATATGTCTCCGTATAAGTCTCATAAGGCAATTTCCCGGGTTTTCTGATTGGCACAAAGCCGGCATTGAGCCGGTCTGCAAGCAAAGTTCCAAAGAAAAAACCACGTGCTTCTATTCCTACAACTTTATCAATCTGAGACGGTACCACCTCAAGCAAAGCTTGTGTCGTATTGTGTAATGCTTGCGCATCCGCCAAAAGAGGTGTGATATCTTTGAATATTATCCCGGGGTTCGGAAAATCTTTGACATCTCTGATGTATTTTTCAATATTAAAAGCCATATCTTTATGTTTATTTTTAGAATTGAAAGCAATTTATTTTTTCTCCTCATTCCTCATTCCTCACTCCTCATTCCTCATTCCTCATTCCTCACTCCTCACTCCTCACTCCTCATTCCTCACTCCTCACTCCTCAACTAATTCCCAATCCTGATAGGTGATGCCGTTACAGGCGAAGCAAAAAAGTAACCAAATGTTTCAGCCCCATCAACCGTAGCTTGAGGATTTCCCAAAGACAATCCATAAAAAGGGTGTGCCCCGTTCACCAAACTTTTCATGGCACGATGGATTACTTGAAAATAGTTAAAATTCTTACGGTCAATATGAAAAAACAAAACAACCCAGTTCTCATCTTTATGAAAAAATTCATCGGTAATACTCAACGTCCTTTCATTACTATCATATGTCATATCAGACAAAACGGAAAAACGTGATTCCAAGCCCGAAGCCGGATCTTGCGGTTGCATAATAATCAAATAGTAATCCTCTTGTCCCGGGGGATCGTCAAATTGCATTTTTAAATAATACAAATCCGGATCGTCTTCTGAAGGAACCGATATGACCCTGTCGAGATTAACCTTACTTGTCATCTTTTGTGTTGCGGTTATATGCTGACCATCCGCAGTAATATCCAAAAGGTAAGTATGGTTTTCAATTCCGGGAACAGAAGATTTATAGTTTTCAGTTGTAGTATTATAATCAAATTTTATGGTATCATTCGTAGTCAAATCTATAAGATTAACATCGGCATCCGTGATTTGCTCATGGTTCGTAATTGGTTCGTATATACCTTTACTCTTAGTGATTCGCACATAACTAACAACAGGAAAATCCGTAAACATAGCTTCTACAGACAATTTCTGCTCACTGTTTTCAGGATGCAAAATAACTTCTTTTTCGCAGGCATTTAACAACCATAAAAAAATAAAAAGTACAAAAAATTTAATTTTCATAATACAATTATAAAATTACAAGTTCGTAAATATACAAATGTTTTTTCAGAAATTAAGAATTTGAAGGACAAAATTTTGACTGAAACACCATGATTCGTGGCCGGAAAAAAGATATTATCACAAAAACTTGACAACGGGTATCGTATTGTTGTATATTTGCCCGCTATTTTGATAGCACTTGAAAATTAATTTTTAACTACAATTATATAAGTGTATGAAATTATCACAATTTAATTTTAATTTA
This sequence comes from Flavobacteriales bacterium, assembly GCA_027032855.1. GTDB lineage: Bacteria > Bacteroidota > Bacteroidia > Flavobacteriales > Flavobacteriaceae > WGBX01. Next base: position 2,592 of record JALVLX010000087.1, read on the forward strand.
CCTCCTGAGTTATTGGCCGAATACCCTGCAGACTGCAGAGACGAATCCCGCCTGATGGTCGTACACCGTGATACAGGAAAGATTGAGCATAAACTTTTTAAAGATGTTATGAACTATTTTGACGAAGACGATGTCATTATATTAAATAATACTAAAGTTTTTCCGGCTCGTTTGTATGGTTATAAAGAAAAAACAGGTGCCAAAATCGAAGTATTCTTATTAAGAGAACTGGACCCTGCAACACGGCTATGGGATGTTATGGTGGACCCTGCCCGTAAAATTCGTATTGGCAACAAACTCTTCTTTGATGAAAACGAAACATTGGTAGCTGAAGTTATTGACAACACCACCTCAAGAGGTAGAACCTTACGTTTCTTATATGACGGGACTTATGAAGAATTTAGAAAAAAACTCAAAGAATTAGGACAAACACCGCTTCCCAAATACATCAAACGCTCTCCAACAGAAGAAGATAAAGAACGATATCAAACTATTTTTGCCAAACATGAAGGGGCTGTAGCCGCACCTACTGCCGGCTTACACTTCTCCAAACACCTAATCAAACGTTTGGAAATCAAAGGTGTACATTTACCTGAAATCACCCTGCATGTAGGTATCGGAACTTTTAATCCGGTTGAAGTAGAGGATTTATCCAAACACAAAATGGATTCCGAACAATTTTTCATCAATCAAGATGTTGCCAATATCGTAAACAAAGCCATCGATAAGAAAAAACGTATTTGTGCCGTAGGAACAACGGTAATACGCGCTATGGAATCATCTGTTACAGCCGATGGATATCTTCGCCCATTTAACGGGTGGACTAACAAATTCATCTTCCCTCCTTATGATTTTAAAATCGCCAACGCTTTGATTACCAATTTCCATACACCAAAATCTACCTTATTAATGCTTGTATCGGCATTTGGTGGTTATGATTTAATTATGGATGCCTATCAAGAAGCCATCAAAGAAAAATACCGCTTTTTCTCTTATGGCGATTCCATGTTGATAATATAAAAGTTTGTTATCTTGCAAATATAAAGCCGTTTTTTTTAGACGGCTTTTTTTATTTTATTCAAATCTAAAAAATAAACTCAATAATTTCTACTATTCTCAATATTAACTTGCCTATAAAAAACTAAACTATAAATTCCATAATTTTCTGAATGTTAATTTTGTAATATATGTTACAAATAGTATATTTCACATAAAATTATTTATCAAATTTTATGATTTTTATCATTTTTATGTTATATTTGTAACCGAAAAAAATAAAAAATAACAAAAATTATGGCAAAAGTAGTAGTTTTAGGTTCGGGTATAGCCGGACATACCACAGCCGCATATTTGCGTAAGTGGTTAAACAAATCTCACGAAGTGGTCGTGGTATCACCTAACGAGTATTATCAATTTGTCCCTTCTAATATTTGGGTTGGTGTCGGCCGGATGAAGCCGGAAGATATCCGTTTTAAATTAGAGCCCAAATACAAAAAATGGGGCATTAACTTTAAAAGAGCAAAAGCGCTTACCATCCATCCCGAAGGCGGAGAAGCTTCAGAAAAACCTTACGTAACTATTGAATATGTAGGGCAAGGTAAGGAAGGGCAACAAGAAGTTGTTGATTACGATTACTTGGTTAATGCAACCGGGCCGCAATTACGTTTTGACAAAACAGAAGGTTTAGGTCCCGACCACGGACATACGGTATCCGTTTGTAATTTTAACCACGCTGCTCATGCTTGGTCAGAATTGCAAAAAGTCATTAAAAAAATGGAAGCCGGTGAAAACCAAAAAATCGTTATCGGTATCGGACATCCCGGTGCTACTTGTCAGGGTGCGGCATTTGAGTATATTTTAAATGTATATCACGAAATTGACCGTCGCGGCTTAACTGATAGAGCTAACATTACTTATATTACCAATGAATATGAACTTGGTGATTTTGCAATGGGTGGTGCTTATATCAAACGTAACGGTTATATTACTCCTACCAAAATTTTTGCAGAATCTTTCTTAGCCGAAAGAGAAATCAACTGGATCAAACGTGCCGGAGTTAAAAAAGTAGATGCCGAAAAAATTCATTACGAAACACTAGCCGGTGAATTTAAAGATCTCGACTACGATTTCGCAATGTTGATTCCGGCATTCTCAGGTCCCGGCTTCAAAGCTTTTGACAAAGGCGGTAATGATATCACCGACACTATGTTTAAACCAAACGGTTTCATGATTGTTGATGCAGACTACACCAAAAAACCTTACGAAGAGTGGAAAGCCAGCGATTGGCCCGAAACCGT
>JALVLX010000088.1 GCA_027032855.1 Flavobacteriales bacterium
ATCTAATTTCTTACTTTTAATTTGTGAGACGTAAAGAATATCGAACAAGGAACAACGATTTTTGATTTAAGATTTTTAGACGTTTTGCCAAAACGTCTCTGCAAACATTATGAACTTTATAAACATTAAAAACTTTTAACTAATTAATTTTATCGTAAATTTGTCACGACAAAATGATATTTCAAAAATAAGAAATCATTTTGACATTAAATATTATTAAAACACTTGTTTATGCAAATTACCCGGAAACCTCATTGGTTAAAAGTTAAACTACCAAGCGGAGATAACTTCAAAGAGCTTAGAAATATTGTAGAGACACATAACCTTCATACTATTTGTAGTAGTGGACGTTGTCCAAATATGGGAGAATGTTGGGGAGACCGAACAGCTACTTTTATGATTTTGGGTAATATTTGCACCCGCTCATGCGGATTTTGTAACGTGGCTACCGGCAAACCTTTACCTGCAGACTTAGCCGAACCTGAAAAAGTTGCTAAATCTATTCAATTGATGGGGGTCAAACACGCAGTAGTTACCTCGGTTGACCGCGATGATTTACCCGACGGCGGTGCCGGTATATGGGCAGCAACCATCAGAAAAATCCGCGAATACAATCAGGACATAACCATGGAAACCCTCATACCGGACTTTCAAGGTAAAGAGGAACTTTTAGACATCATCATCAAAGAAAATCCTGAAGTGGTATCGCACAATCTGGAAACAGTCAAAAGACTTACCAAACAAGTACGAAAACAAGCCAAATACGACCGTAGCCTAGCTGTTCTTAAATATTTAAAAGACAATGGTATCAACCGGACAAAATCCGGCATTATGCTAGGACTGGGGGAAACGGAAGAGGAAGTTATTGAAACTATGAAAGATTTACGCCTTGCCGGTGTTGATGTGATGACAATTGGCCAGTACTTGCAACCTTCTCCTAAACATTTACCTGTAGTACGCTATCCCCACCCCGATGAATACAAAAAATATGAAGAAATTGGTTTAGCCATGGGGTTCCGATTTGTTGAAAGCGGTCCGTTGGTACGTTCATCTTATCATGCTCATAAACATGTTAGTTGAAAGTTAAAAGTTAGTTATACATTAATATATGATGCAAAACATAGAATTGCAATTGGCTTGGGATTTTGTCAACCAAACCAAGCGACATATTTTTTTAACCGGTAAAGCCGGAACCGGAAAAACAACATTTCTGCATCGTCTCAAAGCAGAAAGCAATAAGCGCTTGGCTGTTGTGGCTCCCACCGGTGTAGCAGCTATCAATGCGCGTGGTGTTACCATTCATTCCTTTTTTCAAGTACCATTCGGACCTGTCATTCCGGGAGAAACACAACAAAATATCAAACGGGAATTTAAACATAAATTCAGCAAAAAAAAGATTGATATTATCAAATCTCTGGATTTGCTAATCATAGACGAAATCAGTATGGTGCGTGCCGACCTGCTCGACGCCATAGATTTTACCCTACGTAAATATAAAGACCGCAACCAAGTGTTTGGAGGCACACAGGTATTGATGATTGGCGATTTGCAACAACTCTCACCCGTTGTGAAACCCCACGAATGGGATTTGCTTAAAAATCATTACGAAACACCTTATTTTTTTAGTAGCAAAGCTTTTCAACAAGCCAATGCCGTAAGTATCGAACTCAAAAATATTTACCGGCAAGAAGATGAAAATTTCATCAAAATACTAAACGAAATTAGAGATAACAAACTGACGGAAGCAAGTGCCAAATTGCTCAACAGTCGCTATATACCGGACTTTGAACCACTCCAAGATGATGATTACATCTTACTAACTACGCACAACCATAAAGCTAAAAAAATCAACCAAGAAAAACTTGACGAACTGCCGGACAAAACTTATTATTTCCATGCTTATGTGGATGGTAAGTTTCCGGAAAATGCCTATCCAAATGCTGAAAAATTGGCACTCAAAAAAGGTGCTCAGGTCATGTTTATCAAAAATGACAGCAGTTTTGAAAAACGCTATTACAACGGAAAAATAGGCAAAATCACTTTTATTGATGACAAAAACATCTTTGTGAAATGTCCGGGAGATGATATCGAAATAGAAGTCAATCGTGAAGTGTGGGAAAATATTACCTATTACATCAATCCCGAAACCAAACAGATAGAAGAAAGAAGCCAAGGTAGTTTTTCACAAATTCCGTTAAAACTTTCTTGGGCTATCACTATTCATAAAAGCCAAGGCTTAACCTTTGATAAGGCTATTATTGATGCAGAATTGTCTTTTGCTCATGGTCAAACCTATGTGGCATTGAGCCGTTGCAAAACTTTGGAAGGTATGGTTCTCAAATCCCCCATTCAAAGCAGTAGCATTATCAATGACAAACGGGTTTCCGGCTTTACTAACGAAATAGCAAAACGGCAACCTGATGAAAAAATATTACTCAACTCAAAAAAACAATTTTTCGTTGACTTGATTGCCGAATTGTTTGACTTCCTTCCACTCCTCTACCCTGTAAACAGACTGATTGATATTTATCAAAAAAACACGGGAAGTATTCAAGGCAATGTCATTACCCCCCTGCAAAATCTTAAAGCACAGCTTAACACATTAAGAGATATACAAACAAAATTTGTCAAACAAGTTAATCAACTGACTGCTGCTGTTGATAATCCTGAAGATGATGCGTTGATACAAGAACGTATCTCAAAAGCACGTCAGTATTTTACGGAACAAACCGACAAAAAAATCCGTACAGTCTTCGAAGAGATTGTTTTTGACATCGAAAACAAACAAGTTAATAAAGATTTTGTCAAGTTTTATGAGGATTTGAGCAGCAAATTGCAGCAAAAACTTTTTATTCTAAAACATCATGATGAGAATTTCAGCATCAAAAATTACTTAGATATCAGGGCTAAATCTATCTTGGAAAAAACGGAAAAACCAAAAAAATCAAAAGCACCACGTCCGGAAATTATCCATTTAGATTTGTTTGAAGCACTAAAAAATTTACGTAGTGAGTTAGCTTTTACCGAAGATGTACCGCATTTTCAAATTTTCACACAAGAGACACTCTACGCTTTGTGTGAAGAATTACCCGTTACGGAAAAACAACTTAAAAAGACACACGGCATTGGGAAGGTTCGTCTTAAAAAATACGGAGAACAAATCATTGACATCATAAAAGCCTATTGCATCGCCAATGATCTGCCGTTGAGAGAAGATAAACCTGAACAGAAAAAAAATAAACAAAATACCAAAGAAATATCGCTGGAATTATTCAAGTCGGGCAAAAATATCAAAGAAATAGCTGAGATACGAAATCTGACTGAAAATACAATTTTAACCCATTTAGCTCATTTTGTACCAACGGGAGAAGTCAGTATAACCAATTTAATTTCCCAAGAACGTTTTAATAAAATTAAAAGTATCATTGAAAGTAATCAATTTGATTCATTGTCGGAATTGAAAAGAATTGCCGGTAATGAATATGATTGGAACGAGTTGCGACTTGTTACGAAGTTTCTTTTTAAATAAAAGAAAAGCTTACTGACACTATTTTCGTTAAATTAACTGTAAAACCTGATTTATTTACAATTATTTTTAAAATTTATGTTAACAGCAAGATAAATTTATGGCAAGGTGTTATTAATAATTTAAAAAATATTATATATTTGCCCTGAATTTAAAACTGAAGTAATGTCTAAATTAAAATATGAGATATTGCTACCGAAGAGTTTATCACAGTTAAATGGGATATTATCACAGCTGTTAAAAAACTATTCAGGGCATCTAATAATCAAGATTATTAGTGACTATATTACTCCGGACTCTTTGAAAGAAATATTTGAAAAATATCAAACAAACATTGAAAATTACAAGAAAAACTATTCGATTGTAATTTTATCTGACAAACATAGATTCATTCCGGACTTTATTCCGGTAGCACCTACTGAAGAAGAATCTTTAGACATCATTGAATTTGAAGAAATTGAACGTGATTTATTCAAAGACGAATAATAAAATCGATTTTTTTAAGTTATTCTTGTTAAGATAACTTATCTTTTTTTAGAAAACAAACTATAAACAACAAAAAATAAACGAAACAAAATGTAAAACTAAAAGTTATGAAAACTAAACCTAACAAACACGAATTAGCGCGCCAGCGTTGGCTTAAGCTATTGCAAGAAGCTGTTGATGAAGGTGTTAAAATTCAAGTTAATCATCGTTTTAAGTACAAAGGAAAAAATTTGGGAACTTTTTTGGTTGAAGCTAAACGTAGAGGTAAACCTGAATTAGTAGCCAAAATCAAAGAAATCGGTGTGGACTTTAGAGACCACAGTAACAAACCCGAAGATTATTTGCAACGTTTTATTAAAGAACTTTGGAATAACCCCAATCCAAACAAAGGTAATTATATCACAAGATTTAACACCTGTATCTTACCTAAAAAAGATATCTTAAAAAAACAAACCAAACAAGAGTTGGAAATTGTGTGGAAACACAAATTCGGTGAAGAACGCAAGTGGCGTAAACGCGACGATATTTTAACCCGTGTTTACAAGTGGAAACAATTCCGCTATAACCGTAAGCTGAATGCCAATAAAAAATGGTTCCAACCAAAATCTAAAATGGGTGATTTGTATTTCTGGGTATATGCCCGTAAACGCAAACCTTGGTTGATGAAAGCCATTTTGGACCAATTTGACAACTACGAATTGGAAGAACTTAGAAACGAAGGTTTTGTTCAAGAATCTTGGTTAAAGAATAAAGTGAAATAAAGTTTATAAAAAAACACCTTGTATTTTCAGGGTGTTTTTTTTAACAGTTATACATTCAACTCTTCATCAATCTTATACCGCTTCACTTTATCGTTATTTTTCAAAAGCATCTCGCCGACAAATCCGGCTAAGAAGAACTGACTACCCAAAATCATAGCCGCTAATGCGATATAAAACCAAGGACGGTCGGTAACCAGATGGGTTGGAATGTGGTAGTATAGTTTGTATGCCTTTACAGCTAATATGACAAAGGTTGCGCCCCCGCCAATTAGAAACATTAAAATGCCCAAAGCACCGAATAAATGCATGGGGCGCTTGGCAAAACGGGTCAAAAACCAAAGGGTAATCAAGTCTAAAACACCTTTGATAAAACGGTCGGAACCGAATTTGGTTTCACCGTATTTGCGTGCTTGATGTTGCACCACCTTTTCGCCAATGTTTGTATATCCTTCGTTCTTTGCCAAAAAAGGAATATAACGGTGCATCTCTCCATACACATCAATATCTTTAATTACTTGGTTATTGTACGCTTTTAAACCGCAATTAAAATCATGTAAATGCAAGCCGGAAACTTTACGGGCTGCCCAATTAAACAGTTTGCTGGGTAAGTTCTTTTTGAGTTTGGAATCATACCGCACTTTTTTCCAACCCGATACCAAATCGTAATTGTCTTTGGTAATCATTTCATACAAATCAGGTATTTCTTCGGGACTGTCTTGCAAATCGGCGTCCATAGTGATAACCACCTCACCTTGCGCTATCTTAAATCCTGCATTCAAGGCTTGAGATTTGCCATAATTTCGTCTGAATTTAACCCCTTTGACATGTGTATCCTCAAGGGCTAATTTTGAAATAATTTGCCAAGAATCATCAGTACTGCCATCATCTAAAAAAATAATTTCATAGGTATAACCTTCACGGTTCATTACTTCCGTAATCCAACGATATAGCTCCGGTAGAGATTCTGCTTCATTTAGTAATGGTATGACTAAGGATATTTGCATATTGTTTTTATTGAGGAATTGAGGATTTGTTATGCTTCATAGAATACTTTGAGCTTTATGACTGCTTGTTGCTTCAAACTATATTCCTGCTATTAATTTGAGGAAATGAGGATTAATAATGATTTTCGATTTCAGATTTCAGATTTCAGATTTCAGATTTTCTTGGTTACCGGGTAATTTTGTGACATTAAGAACAAAATTGTACCGAGATACAACTTTCAACTTTTTACTTAGGTTACTGAGCCTGCCGAAGTATGGTTACTGAGCCTGCCGAAGTACAACTTTCAACTAATATCAATAATCCTCATTTGGTGTTTTAAAAAACAAGCCACCGAGTAACCCACCAATCACACCATACAATAATCCTGAAAATAACTGTCCTACCAATTGCATGGGGACAAAAAGTTTTTTAGTCATCTCCATTTGTTTATCAAGCATTTCTTTCGGGAAAGCATCATTTTCTTCCAAAATTTTACGGGACATCTCCATAACTTGGTCAATGTCTCCCGGATTAATATAGGCAAAATAAATATAAGCATATATTCCTACAATAAAACCTCCTAATAAGCCTATCAATACGCCTAATTTAACCGCTTTGCCTAAACTTACGGTATATCCTTGATTGCGATAATACCACACTGCCAATACGGGAAGTCCTATAAATAAAAATAACGAAACAAAACCTAAAACAATAACCGACATATCTTTAGGGTCGGCAGTTGGCGGTTTTATTAACATAAAAAGAATGCCTAAAATTGCATAAAGCACTGCAAACATCCATACGATGTTTTTAAATGATTTTTGATTTTCCATTGTTTTTTTTGATTATTTGTTAATTATAATATGCTTCTTGTTACTTATTACTTGATACTAGTACCTTATCCGCATCCAACTCTTGATAAACCGAATTATTTGACACAAATTCAGGTATCATCTCTTTTAATATTTTTACTATCTCAAAATTACTTAATTTTTTGTAATCTTTCAATATTTTATAATAATTTAAAACTTTTTTGCAATCTATAGTATTTAATCGAGCAATCATAATTTTGTCATGATGTGTCGGTAAATCCCCTTCATTTTGTCCCAAAACTTCTTCATATAATTTTTCGCCCGGACGCAATCCTGTAATTTTAATGGAAATATCTTCAGGATAATTATAGCCTGATAATTGAATCATTTTGACAGCCAAATCAAAAATACGGACAGGTTCACCCATATCAAACACAAAAATTTCACCTCCCTTTCCCATGGTTCCTGCTTCCAATACCAAATGACATGCTTCGGGAATCGTCATAAAATAACGTGTAATTTCCTTATGTGTTACGGTTAATGGTCCACCTTTTTTCAATTGCTTTTTAAACAGTTGTATAACGGACCCGTTAGAGCCTAGTACATTACCAAAACGAGTAATTATGAATTTTGTGTCAGTTGTTTCTTGTTGCAAACAAGTAGCATAAATTTCAGCGGCACGCTTGGTTGCCCCCATCACATTGGTAGGATTAACCGCTTTGTCAGTCGAAACCATCACAAATTTTTCGACTTTATATTCTACAGCCAAATCCATAAGCATCCGGCTTCCCAAAACATTAACTTTTACTGCTTCATACGGATTTTCTTCCATTAAAGGTACATGCTTATAAGCTGCGGCATGATATATAATTTCCGGTTGATAAGTTTCAAAATATGACCGCATTTTGTGCTCATCTCTAACATCAGCTACAATAGCTTTAAAATTTTTAAAAGATTTACTGATAAATTCTTGTTGTAAATCATATAAAGCCGATTCGGCTTGGTCAATTAAAATCAATAGTTTAGGCGAAAAATGCATCACTTGATTGGCTATCTCTGAACCAATGGACCCTGCTGCTCCGGTAACCATTACAACTTTTCCTTGTAAATCTTTCTTAATAACAGGATTATTAATTTTTATGGGATTCCTATTGAGCAACTCCTCAATATTAAGCTCTTTAATCTGACTGACATTTATATGTTCTTCGTCAATCCACTGGTTGATATAAGGTACGGTTTTCACCTTCAAATTTAACTCTAAATATTTGTTGGCAATATTTAACAGTTCCATAGATTTAGCTTCCGGCTTACTGATAATCACTTCCTGAATATTGTGTTTTTCTAAAAAATCGGGAGTGATACGCTTTGAAGGTAAAACCGGTTTTCCATGAATAGATTTATTGGTAAACCTTGGACGATTATCCACAAAGGCAAATACTCGATAAGGTGTATCTTGAGAGGCTAAAATGGCATCAAAAACGGCTTTTCCGGCATGCGCACCGTGAATAAGAATATTTTTTTGCATAACATGCGTAACCAATTTTTGATGAAAAGCTTTATAAACAATACGGCTGGCTAACAACAAAAAGATGGAAACAAAAAAATTAATACCTATAACAGACAAAGGAATATTACAAGCCTCTAAAAAATGAAACTTACGAACTAGAAAAACTATTAAAAATAAGAAAAATGTCAAAATTATACCGGATTTAGAGACACTAATAGCATCATTCAACCCCGTATGACGCACTATCCCTTTATATGACCCCGTGATTAAAAAACTAATCAAACTCAGTAACGCTACTAAGGCTAATTGGGGGAGTAACGGAATTTTTTCAAGCTGAAATACAAAGTTAAAACGTATGAGGTATGAGATAAAAAAAGCATTTAAAACTAAAAAAATATCTATCAACAACACACCCCAACGCGGCGAAGATTTATCTGCAAGTTCTTTTATAAAATCAGATAATTTTATATAGTATTTTTCTAAAATCAAAATGTGAATTATTTAGGTCATGGCAAAGTTAACAAAAAAAAGATAAAATAGGAATGATTTGAATACGGTCCTTGTTATTTATCAAAATAATTTAATGCCGACAAAAGCACTTTTGACTTTAATAAAATCTCTTGCCATTCTTTTCCCGGCTGACTATCAGACACTATGCCTCCACCTACATAAAGCATCAAGTAATTATTAAAAACTTTCATACACCTTAAATTGACATACAAAGAAGCAGAATCTACCGTTTTTTCTCCAAGAAAACCGGTATAAAATTGGCGGTCATAATCCTCAATTTGTTTGATATATCGCATTGCAGTATCAGCCGGCAAACCACATACTGCCGGGGTGGGATGTAGTTGAAGAATAACAGCACTCAAATCAGTGTTGTTTACTTTGGTGGCAATCCGGGTTTTAATATGTTCCAAGTGTCCTTGCCGAATTGTTTCGGGTTGTTTTACCGTAATATCCGCAGAAAATTTCTTCAAACTGTTTACAATATAATCGGTAACTATTTGTTGTTCATTAAATTCTTTTCCGCCCCACGAATCAGGCATTTCTTCTTTGCGAAACAAAGAATCTTTTCTTGCGAATTCTTCTTTTTCGTTGATATCCGTTACCGTACCGGCTAGTGAAACCGTCTGTAACAAACCGTTTTGATAACCGGCTAACAATTCGGGAGTTGCACCCATCCATGTCCCGATTTTGGGATGGTGCCACAAATACACGTACGACCGGTCATAGGACAACATCAATTTACGAACAGCTTCAAACATATCAAAACCGAAGGCTGTTACTTTAATAGAACGTGATAAAACAATTTTTTTTAATATCCCTTTGGCGATTAAATTAACCGCTTTTGTTACTTTTTCTTTATACTCATCCTCTTCCGGTGCAAATATTTCAGGTTCTAATATTCTATTTTCAGAATCTGAAGAAGCATCAATATTACTGAGCAATATTTCTGTAAATGTTGTTTTGTCTTTTGGAAAAATAACAACCGGATGCTTCTCCGTATCAAAAGGCGCAAAATAATAGCCTTCTTCTGTCAAATCAGTAGAGGTGTAAAGTTCGGAATCGCTTTGTTGCCTGACAAACACTCTACCGCTTTCCGGCTTTTTATAAATTACAAACGGCTTATCGCTATCAACCAATTCTTTTAACAACATAAACTATTTTTTTAAAACAATATTTGTCAATTTGGCATGTGCAATCAATTTATCATTTTCATCCGTTACTAAAATCTCCCACAAATGTGTCGTTCTGCCTATATGAACAGGTTTTGCAGTAGCATAAATAACGCCTTCTTTCTTGCTTCGCAAATGATTGATAGACAATTCAATACCCCTAACCTCATAAATATCTGAATCAACAAAAAAATGTGATGCCGTGCTTCCTACACTTTCTGCTAATGCCGCCGTTGCCCCACCGTGTAATAAGCCTAACGGCTGATGCACTTTAGAGTTAACGGGCATCTTTGCAGTCAAAGTATCCTCTCCCGCTTCAACAAACTGCATCTCTAAAGTTTCCAAAAGTGTATTTTTAATTACCTTTTGGTTTAAAAAATCAACTAATGCTTGTCCTTTTAGTTTCATTTGGTTAATTGGTTATCTGGTTAATTGGTTAATTGATGTCGGCACTTCGGTACACCACTCCTTCGTCGTGGCACTCAGTGACCTTTGTGTCGTAGCACTCAGCCACCTTTGATTCTGCTTCAAATTATCTCTTATCCCTTATCTCTTATCCCTTATCTCTTATCCCTTATCCCTTATCCCTTATCTCTTATCCCTTATCTCTTATCCCTTATCCCTTATCTCTTATCCCTTATCCCTTATCTCTTATCCCTTATCGGCTATCCCTCTTTGTCGCTTTCCACTCGAGACAAATTGCAATTCATCTCTACAGACTATCCAACTCCTGTTTATACGCCTTAATATACTCCAAATAATCAGGCAGCAAATCCGGAGCAATAGGTTTAGCCGGTGGCATCTTTTCTTTTAAAGGATCAACCTGTTTGCCGTATTTCCAAAAACGGTAACAAACATGCGGACCGGAAGCATGTCCGGTTGACCCCACATAACCAATCACTTGTCCTTGACGTACCACACTACCGACATGGATACCTTTGGCAAATTTGCTCATGTGCAAATACTGGGTGCTATAAGTTGCGTTGTGCTTGATTTTAATGTAATTGCCGTTTCCGGATGTATAGCCTCTTTTGGTCACAACGCCGTTGGCAGTAGCCATAATCGGGGTGCCCGTAGGTGCTGCAAAATCAGTTCCCAAATGCGGTTTCTCACGACCATAATATTTGATATATCTATGCAAATTGTAACGTGAGCTAATTCTTCCGAATTTTAAAGGTGCTTTTAAAAACTGCTTGCGCAAAGTCCGTCCTTTTTCATCAAAATAATCGAAATGCTGCTTGGTAGAATCTACCGGATATCTAAATGCATAAAAATCATTACCACCGTAAGTAAAAAGAGCCGCATAAATATTCCCTATCCCTGCATAAACCGTATCGTTGATATAGACATCATCATAGATGACTTTAAACGAATCGCCTTTGTTTAAATGGAAAAAATCAACTGTCCAAGCATAAATATTACTCAATTCCATAGCCAATTTCGGACTTAAATTTTTATCGGCTATATCTTGATACAATGACTTGTTGATAACAACCTTAGCATTTTTTCTTTTTACGGTTACTTTCTTGCTTTTGTATTGAACTTTTATAGAATCTTGAAAGTCAATCACGGTATAGTTAACCATATCCTGTTCGTAAATAAACACTTTAGGACGTGGCAAACTGTCCAACGAATCTTTTTGTTGCAAAATCACATACGGTCTTCCTACTTTTATTTTTTTGACATCAAACGTATCTTTAACAGCTTCGATTATTTTGTAAATCTCGTTGTACGGCAGATTGTACCGGAACAAAATCTTGCCAAAAGTGTCATTTGGTGCTACCGTATCATATGACACAATGTATTTATCTTTAGAATAAGAAAAGATTTTCGTAACCGGTTTTACGATACTGTCTTGAGGTTGTTGTCCATCTTTGCCTCCCTTAATATTAGAATCATTACACGATGTGATAATTAATAATAATGTCAAAAGTATAACTAAATTTCGTTGCATAATTTTGTGTTGTTGTTTGTTTTTTGAAAATCTACGCAAATATCTTACAAAAATCAGAGAGAAAAAAATAAAAAATTTCATGTATCTATTTTAGTATCTTTGCAAATACATATACATAATTTCTATATTTATTTTAAAAAAAATGAACAGAACACCCGATACCATAAAACATCTTATCATCATCAATATTATCATGTTTTTGGCAACTCAAATGATGCCCATGCAAATGATTAATATTTTTGCCATGCATTTTCCTTTAAACCCATTGTTTAAAATTTGGCAAGTTTTTACCCACATGTTTATGCATGCCAATCTGATGCATATTGCTTTTAATATGTATGCTCTTTGGGCTTTCGGCATTCCATTGTATCACATTTGGGGAGAGAAAAAATTCTTGATATTTTACTTTGCCTCAGGTTTAGGAGCTGTTTTGCTATATTCGGGTGTTCAATATTACAGTTTTAATCAAGAGTTACACCAATTAATGTCGCATGACATACCAAAAGATCAAATTTTTCAGATATTAAACTCCGGAAAAACTAATGCTGTTTTTCAAAATATTACCGATATTTATCATTCTCCGTCACTGGGCGCATCCGGTGCCATTTACGGTTTATTGGTAGCTTTTGCATTCTACTTTCCAAATGCCGAGCTTATGCTGATGTTTATCCCCTACCCTATCAAAGCTAAATATTTTGTTCCGCTTTTGGTTTTATCAGATGTTTTTTTCGGGATAACCAATGTAATCAACAGTCCTATCGCTCACATGGCACACGTAGGCGGCGCACTGGTCGGATTTATTTTGATGAAAATGTGGCGTAAACATGATTTTGAACGGTGGTATTGAAACCGGATGCCGGATGTCCGGTGTAAATCTAAATTCTAAATTCTAAAATCTAATTTTTGTTATTGGTTATTTGGTTAATCGGTTATCTGGTTATTTGATTTCAGATTTGCGATTTGCGATTTCAGATTTATGATTTTTCAGACGTTGCGGTGCAACGTCTCTTCATTCGCATTTTCCACAGAGACGAATACAATTCGTCTCTACTTGTTACTTTCAACTTTCAACTTTCCGCTTAAATAAGGCGTCAGCAATGACTTGCCGTCTTTTACTAAATCTTCAGGCGTACCTTCAAAAACCAAATAACCGCCGTTTTTACCGCCTTCGGGACCTAAATCAATGAGCCAATCCGCTGATTTGATGATTTCCAAATTATGTTCTATCACCAAAATACTATGTCCGTTTTCAATCAGTGCGTTAAACGAATTGATCAGTTTTTGAATATCATGAAAATGCAGTCCTGTTGTAGGCTCATCAAAAATAAATAAAGTTTTTGGTTGGCGATTGCCTTTTGCCAAAAACGAAGCCAATTTTATCCGTTGCGCTTCCCCCCCCGACAAAGTAGAAGAAGATTGCCCCAAACTGACATATCCCAATCCGACATCTTGCAACGGTTGCAATTTACTGACAATTTTGTTTTGTCCATGCTGTTTAAAAAAGCTAATAGCTTCATCAACTTTCATCTCTAAAACATCATGAATATTTTTACCTTCGTAAGTAACTTCCAAAATTTCATCCTTGAAACGTTTACCTTCACACACTTCACAAGTCAAATGCACATCCGCCATAAACTGCATTTCAATAGTTACCACCCCTTCACCTTTACAATGTTCACAACGTCCGCCTTCAACATTAAAACTAAAATGTTTTGCTTGCAAATGCTTGATTTTTGCCAAGCGTTGCGAAGCAAACAAATGCCGTATGTCATCATAAGCTTTGATATAAGTTACCGGATTAGACCGGCTGCTACGTCCTATCGGATTTTGATCGATATATTCAATGTGTTCCAACTGTGACACACTGCCTTCCAATGCCGTAAAATCGCCGATTTTAGGTCCGTGTCCAAAGAGTTTTTTATGGATTGCCGGATAGATAATTTCAGATGCCAGAGTACTTTTACCGCTTCCTGACACGCCGGTAATAACA
>JALVLX010000089.1 GCA_027032855.1 Flavobacteriales bacterium
AAACAAACGGTCGGCAGCAATCAAGGCGTTTTGAATGGTTTTGTTGGCATCAATCAAACTTGAAACCGGTCCGGTAAAATAGCCGATAATGGCGTAAAAACTCATCAATTCGCCCGGCGTTATATGCCCTTCAATAACATAATACGAGCCTGTCCATAATAATATAATGGTAAACAATCGTGAGGTGGTTTGTGAGGCATTGTTGCTAAATACACTGTTTAAAGCGGAATAATAGGTCTTTTTGAGCAAACTTATAAATCGGGCTTCGGTTTTAATATTGGCAAAATCTTCAAGTCCGAAACGTTTAATGGTACCTACGGCATTTAGTGATTCTACCAATTGGCTCTCCAAGTCTGCCGCTCGTTCCATTACCTTGCGTTCGGTTTTTTTGTTGAGTTTGTTGGTTATCCAATATACTATCAAGTAAACCGGAATAATAGCCAACATCACCAAAGCCAGTTTCCAATAATAAGTAAACATCAATACAAAAGAAAAGATGACTACAAAAAAATTGACCATTAAACTCAAAGCGGTATTGTTGATAAATGCTCTTATTTTAACGGCATCGTTTATTCTAGAAACAATTTCACCCACACGCATCGTATCAAAAAATTGTTGTGGCAGTTTGAGTAAATGTTTGTAATATCCCAATATCAAACGGGTATCAATCTGCTGTCCGGTTTTGATTAAAAAAATATCTTTAAAACTGCCTACAAAAACTTGCAAGGCTAACAAAATCAACATGATAACACTCAATAATGCCAATAAATTTTTGTTACCACCTACTAAAACGTGATCGGTTATTTTTTGAATATAAATTGATGTGGATAATCCGAGTATGGTATAAATTATGGCACCGAAAAGTGCTTGTACCAAAACCCATTTGTGCGGTTTAAGTAAAAACCAAAACCGCTTATAAATAGAAACTTTTTCATTACGTTGTATAAAGTTTTCATCCGGCAAAATCAACATTAACACGCCTGTCCATTCCTTTTTAAACTCATGATGTGTTTTCTTCACCATTTTACCCAAAGCAGGGTCCATTACTTTGATGTACTTTTTGGTAACTTCATATATCACCACATAATGATGCAGTTGTTCTTTAACAATAACATGAGCAACCGCAGGTAAGGGAATTTTAAACAAACTTTCAAAATCACCCCGCACACCTTTGGCTTCAAAACCCAATTTTTGTGCGGCTTCAATCATACCGAGCAAGTTCGTGCCTTTTTTGTCCGTTCCGGCATATTGTCTGATACGCGCAATGGGAATTTCCAATTTGTAATTGGCGGAAATGGAAGCCAAGCAAGCAGCACCGCAGTCTGTTATATCGTGTTGTTTTATTTTAATGGACGCCATAGCTTAATTTTTTGACGGATTAAACCAATCATCAACTTTATCGTACAACAAATCAAATAATGACCGGTTGGCAACTAAAAATCTGGCTCGTAAAGTCATGCCTTTTTTTAGTTTTCCTTCTGTACCGTTTTTTAAAAATAGAGATTTGTCATCTAATTTACACCGTACTTTAAACATCGGTGTATTATTCATCATACTCACATCTTTGGAAATATCTATAACCTTACCGCTCGCCATTCCCCATTGTTGATAATTGAAGGCATCTATTTGAAATTTGACCGAATTTTCGGCTTTCAACAGCCCGATATCTGTCGGTGGAACATAACATTCTACTGTAAGATCAGTATCCGGTGATATCTGGCAAATTGTTGTGCCGGCGCTAATGTTACTTCCTTTGTCAATGCCAATTAAATTTTGGATTGTCCCGGCAACCGGTGCTTGTATGAAATATTGTGTTTGTTCTTGCCGGCTTTGTTCCAAATTACTTTTTAGTTGCTCGAGTTCCGTTTCATATTGACTCATAGCAGCTTGCCAGTTGTTGATTTGTTGTTTGATATAAAAAGCTTTTTCATCTTTTACAACATTCAATTTATATTTACTGTCAAGATATTCTACTTTTGCAATGACTCTTTTACGGTATAATTTTAATTGCCTGTAATAATCCGTTTTAACTTTTTTCAGTTTGGTATCCAGTTCTCTTAATTTTTGGCGGTATTGCATCAATTCTTTTTGATACTTTGGTGTTATCAGAGAATCTACTTCGTCAGGTGCTTTTACCAGTAGATCCAAATCCCAAATATAATTTTGTGTTTCTTCAATCTTTTTTTGAAGTAGTTGAATTTTTTGTTTGACAATTTTGTTATCAATAATTAATAGTGTATCACCTTTTTTAACTGATAGGTTTTCTTTCAAAAAATTATCAACAACTTTTCCTGTATATAATGAAATAATGTTTACACGTTCTGTTTTGGGTTTGATGATTCCTTTTGAGGTAGTATAAACATCTAAATATATAAAAGGTAGCGCAATGAGTGCACCTATAAAACTTATAAGAACAACAGAATAAATAATCTGTGTTCTGATTTTATGTTTGAATAGGTGTACTTCGATTGTGTTTTCTAATATTTCTTTTGGAAAAATTTGGCTCATCTCTTCGTATCGAGCTTTTTGCCAAAGTAATCAAGCAATTACGTATTGATAAAGGTTATGGAAGTCACGAATTTTTTGCAAGGGAACACGGTATTCCACGAGTTCAATATTGGCGGATGGAAAAAGGTACAAATTTTACGATAAGAACTTTTTTACGCATTTTGGATGCACATCAAATGTGTCTTACCGAGTTTTGTGATTATCTGAAAAAGTTTGAGGAAGAGAATTAAATTTTTGTTTTCAGATTGGTGTTTTCGATTTTTTCTGTTGTTTTTATAGATTCCTTCCCGTTCCCCTAACGTACATCAGGAGCGAGGGACATACTGTTGCTCGTTCGTCATGCCTTTTCTCTTTGTCGGAATGACAAGTAATTATCATTTCAACAGACCACTGTTTATTTTGATTCACTTAACATTCCGATAGACTCACGGTAGGTCGTGCGTTACTACTTGTTACTAAATACTTGCTACTTCATACTAAAAACATTCAACATTATGAACATTACAAACATTTAACATGAGACGAAACTGTTTCGTCTCTACTTTCAACTAACTAATACGATCGTGGGAAATTTTCATTGACCACAATGATAAAATCCGCTTTGTTACGGTGTTTTTTATTTAATTTTTTCAGATTTTTTTGGGTTTCAACGTCTATGGTAACGATTTTTAAATCCGGATTTTGTTGTTTGATATACCAAATAATACCTTGTTTGTAATTGGAATGGAAACTGCCGTTATAATGCAAAAACAAATTTCCTTTTTTAAAATTTTTCAAGATATTGTAAGCCATTGTTGCATCTTTTACGGCTTGTGCTTTCGGCAGATTTTCACCGCCGTGTCCTTTCATCATATCGAGCATTTTTTTGTATTGGGACAGTTCAGGGTCATATTTGATAGGCAGCGGAGCTATCCATTGTTTGTCTTTCAGTGGCAAAGTATCGATGGCTTTAAAACCGCCGTGGTAAACCTTTGAGGCATAACGTCTCGGGATATTGGTAGCAATAAAACGGAGGTGGTGTTTTTTGGCAAAATCCAAAAGAGGCTTGTAATCGGTTTTAAAGTTGGGCCAGAGACGGGCTTCTTTTTTAAATTCTTTGTATTTAATGGAATCGTTTAGATATTGATTGACTTGTGTTTGATTGTCGGTTTCCATCATTTCGGCGCCTAATACTAAATTTTTTCCGGCGGTTTTATACAAATCTTTTGTCAGTTCCAGTTCAAACCAGTGAGCAACCGGATTGTCGTGTTCTTCACCAAAGAAGACGACATCGGCTTTCCGGGCGGCTTTGAGAAGTTTTTTATAAGACGTTTTTTTGCCGTTGGCGGTAAAAATTTGGTAAACTTGTTTTTTTTGTGCTTGTATGTTTATACTGATAATTATTGTCAGAATAGTGAGAAAATTTTTCATTTTGATTGATATTTAAATGGGTTATTTAATATTTTTTTGTGAAAAAATTGCTGTCTTCTGGCATTAAATATATGAATATTTGGTGACAATTTACAGACTGTCTTTAATTTTTAAAATACCGTTGATTTTATTTATACGGACGTTTTTAAAATCCAAACTGCTGTCGAAACCGGTACCTGTAATAAATTCGTCATTTTGTCTTATAGTGGTTTGTTCTTCACCGAAAATATGTTTATTGTTGGCATCCCAGTACAGATGACCGGTTTCCAATTTACTGTTGTCGGCACCTTTTATTTGAACGTTTCCGATGAGTTCGGCCAATTCCGGATTTTTATAAACAAAAGCTTTATCGGCGGTAATTACGGTTCTATTCTTTTGTCCGGGGTTGATAATTTCAATTTTAAATTTATCAGGAAAATATTGGTATGGAAATTTTTTTATATTGGTATAATCGACCATTAAAGGGGCGGTCAATATCATAACTTTGTCGCCGGACAGTGTATATGTCAGCTTAAAATCTTTGGTTTCGGATATAGGTATGGTTTCGTTTTCTTTGTATAAACGGTTAACTTCTTCGATTTTTTTTGAGCAAGAAAAAAGCACTGCGGTTAAACAGATAACCGCAATGCTTTTGATGATATTTTTAAGGGATAACATTTCCTAGTTTTTAGGAACAGTCACACTTCCGCCTATCCAGCATTTCATTTGTATTTTTTTGCCACCCATTCCTTTCATAAAGACATCTGTTTTACTGGGGGCTTTGGCTCTATAAGCGGCGGCCATTTTACGGGCTGTTTTAGCCATAGCCGGGTCCACTTTGGCAGCGCGATCAGCCATTGAAGCGGCTAACCAGTAAGTAGCCCTTTTGCTGAATTCGTCATCACCGCAACTGTTGGCACTGCTGGCATACAA
>JALVLX010000090.1 GCA_027032855.1 Flavobacteriales bacterium
CTCTCTCTATGTCTTTGTATTTATCAAGCATATCTTAAAATTTTAATCCACCTTTTCTGGCGCCATCCGCCAATGATTTAACACGTCCGTGATATAAAAAACCGGAACGATCAAATGTAACGGTTTCAATACCTTTATCCAAAGCTATTTTGGCAATTTTCTCACCAACCATAGCTGCTTTTTCAATTTTAGTGCCTTTATGTGATGCAACTTCTTTGTCTCTTGACGAAGTTGCTCCTAAAGTAACACCGTTATCATCATCTATCAATTGCGCATAAATTTCTTTATTGCTTCTGAAAACTGAAAGGCGAGGGCGTGTAGCCGTTCCTTTAACTATTTTTCTGATGCGTTTTTGTATGCGTCGTCTGCTTTCTACTTTACTGAGTTTCATAATACTTTCTTATTAGGCTGTTTTACCTGCTTTTCTTCTGATTTCTTCACCTACATATCTCACACCTTTTCCTTTGTAAGGTTCAGGTTTACGGAATGATCTGATTTTAGCGGCAATATGTCCGATTAATTGTTTGTCGTAAGACGTCAATTTTACAATCGGATTTTTACCTTTTTCAGATACGGTTTCAACCTTAACTTCTTTAGGCAATTCAATCATAATATTATGAGAGAAACCTAAAGATAAATCCAATATTTGTCCTTGGTTAGATGCTTTATAACCAACACCTACCAACTCCAATTCTTTGGTCCATCCTTTTGAAACTCCTTCTACCATATTAAAAAGCAAAGAACGGTAAAGCCCGTGAAAAGCTTTGTGTTTTTTACTTTCTGAAGGACGTTTTACGTTGATGACACCATCTTCTATTTCAAATTCTATTTCCCCTTTAATTTCTTGGGTCAATTCACCCAATTTACCTTTAACCGTAATCATGTTATCTTTGATATCAACAGTAACACCTTCAGGTATGGTTATGGGTTTAAATCCTATTCTTGACATAATTCAATTTTTTTAATAAACGTAACATAAAACTTCTCCGCCTACATTCTCTTTACGAGCTTGTTTATCAGTCATCACGCCTTTTGAGGTAGAAAGAATAGCGATACCAAGTCCGTTTAATACTTTAGGCATATTGTCCACACCAACGTATTTACGCAAACCGGGTTTACTGATTCTTTCCAATTTTTTGATAACAGGCAATTGACTGTCTTTATCATACTTAAGAGCAATTTTGATAAACTCTCTATTTCCTTCTTGGTCAAATTTATAACTTAAGATATAACCTTGATCAAACAAGATTTTGGTTATTTCTTTTTTTATGTTAGACGAAGGTATTCTGACTACTTTATGTCCTGCGCTTTGCGCATTTCTAATTCTTGTTAGAAAATCTGCTATGGGATCTGTATTCATCTTTTTCTAGTTTTAAATTTACCAACTGGCTTTTTTAACGCCCGGTATTAATCCTTCATTAGCCATTTCTCTAAAAGTTACACGAGAAATACCAAATACTCTCATATAGCCTTTTGGACGTCCGGTTAATTTGCAACGATTATGCATTCTTACCGGCGATGCATTTTTAGGAAGTTTTTGTAAACCTTCCCAATCACCCGCTTTTTTCAAAGCTTCTCTTTTAGCAGCATATTTAGCTACCAATCTGGCGCGTTTACGTTCGCGGGCTTTCATTGATTCTTTTGCCATATTATTTTTTCTTTTTAAATGGTAAACCTAGTTCTCTTAATAATGCTTTTGCTTCTTTATCGGTATTGGCTGACGTTACAAAAGTAATATCCATACCGCTGATTTTATTGATTTTATCAAAATCAATTTCCGGGAAAATAATTTGTTCGGTAATACCTAAATTATAATTTCCTCGTCCATCAAATCCATCCGGCTTGATACCTTGAAAATCTCTTACACGTGGCAATGCAACGGTAATCAATCTGTCAAGGAATTCGTACATCTTATCTTTTCTCAATGTAACTTTAGCACCGATAGGCATACCTTTTCTCAATTTGAAGGCAGCAACGTCTTTTTTAGAAATAGTCGAAATAGCTTTTTGTCCGGTAATAGTAGTTAACTCCTCAACGGCATAATCTACTAATTTTTTATCGGAAACGGCAGCGCCGACACCTCTACTTACGACTATTTTTTGCAATTTCGGTACTTGCATAACATTTTTGTAGCCGAACTCTTTCATCAACGCATCGATGATACGTTCTTTATATTCTTTTTCTAATCTTGGTGTATAATTCTTCATGGCTTAAATAACCTCTTTTGATTTTTTAGAAACTCGTACTTTTTTTCCATCTTTAATTTCGTAACCTACTCTGGTTGCTTTTCCTGATTTAGGATCAACCAATGCAACATTCGAAATATGAATAGGAGCTTCTCTTTCTTCAATACCACCTTGAGGGTTTTCAGTGCTGGGCTTAATATGTTTTTTAATCATATTAACATGCTCAACCAATACGCGGTCTTTTGACTTAATAACCTTAAGTACTTTGCCTTTTAATCCTTTATCTTTACCGGCAATTACAATGACTTCGTCACCGGTTTTAATTTTAAACTTCTTCATCTCTACTTTAGATTTTTATAAAACCTCAGGGGCTAATGATACGATTTTCATAAACTGCTTATCACGCAATTCTCTGGCAACTGGACCAAAGACACGTGTTCCTCTCATTTCACCGGCAGGGTTTAATAAAACGACTGCATTGTCATCAAATCTGATATACGAGCCGTCGGGGCGTCTCACTTCTTTTTTAGTTCTGACGACCACACCGGTAGAAACGGTTCCTTTTTTTACGGTACCGTTGGGAGTGGCTTCTTTTACCGTTACCACAACTTTGTCTCCCAAAGAAGCGTAACGTTTTCTTGTTCCTCCCAATACTCTGATAACCAATGCTTCCTTAGCACCTGTATTATCTGCAACTTTAACTCTTGATTCTTGTTGTACCATAATTACTTAGCTCTTTCTAAAATTTCAACTAAACGCCATCTTTTGGTTTTACTCAAAGGACGGGTTTCCATTATTCTTACTTTATCTCCCACATTACATTCGTTCTTTTCATCATGAACGACATATTTTTTTGTCTTGTGAACGAATTTTCCGTAAAGCGGGTGTTTCATACGTTTAACTTCGGAAACAACAATGGTTTTATCCATTTTGTTTTTGGTAACCAAACCGATACGTTCTTTTCTTAGATTTCTTGTAATATTTTCCATTTCCTTAAATTCTTATTAGTTACCTCTTTGGTTTAATTCCGTCATCAATCTGGCAACAGTTCTACGCGTCTTACGGATTTCCATCGGATTTTCCAAGGGCGATACAATATGAGAAACTTTCAAACTCTCATATTTCTTTTTCAAATCAGCCAAACGTTCTTGCAATTCGGCTGTTTCCATATTTCTAATTTCTGACATTTTCATAATTCAACTATTTTTCTTGAAATTCCGGTGCAATGATAAATTTAGTTTTGATCGGTAACTTTTGTGCCGCCAAACGAAGGGCTTCTTTAGCCACGTCTAAAGGCACGCCGTCAACTTCAAACAAAACTTTACCCGGACGCACTACGGCAGCCCAATACTCAACATTACCTTTCCCTTTACCCATACGTACCTCTAAAGGTTTTTTAGTAATAGGTTTGTCCGGAAAGATTTTAATCCATAATTGCCCTTCCCTCTTCATGTAACGAGTAGCGGCAACACGAGCAGCTTCAATTTGTCTGGAAGTAATCCAAGATGACTCCAAAGCTTTGATACCGTAAATACCATAAGCTAAACGGTGTCCTCTTTGAGAATTACCTTTCATTCTTCCTTTTTGCTGCTTACGATGCTTATATCTTTTGGGTTGTAACATTTTCTACAATTTTAAATAAAATTATTTTCTTCTTCTATTGCCTCTCGACTTTCTACCTTCTTTCTTAGACAGGCCAATCATAGGCGAAAGTTCTCTCTTACCGTAAACTTCTCCTTTCATAATCCATACTTTTACGCCTAAACGACCGTAAGTTGTATGGGCTTCTTCAAGCGCATAATCAATATCCGCTCTAAAAGTTGAAAGTGGAATTCTACCATCTTTATAAGTCTCAGAACGTGCCATTTCCGCACCATTTAATCTACCTGAAATTTGAACTTTAATACCTTCGGCATTCATTCTCATGGTAGAAGCAATGGCTTGCTTGATAGCTCTTCTGTACGAAATTCGATTCTCAATTTGACGGGCAATGTTTTGCGCCACCAAATTGGCATCTAATTCGGGTCTCTTTATTTCAAAAACATTGACTTGAACTTTTTTTCCGGTCAATTTTGAAAGCTCACTTTTCAATTTATCGACCTCTGCTCCTTGCTTTCCGATAATAATACCGGGGCGAGAAGTGGTAATGGTAACTGTTACAAGATTCAAGTTTCTTTCAATGATTACTTTTGAAATATTGGCTTTTGGTAACCGTGCTTTAATATATTGTCTAATCTTGTGATCTTCTGCAATTTTATCACCATAGTTTTTGCCGCCATACCAATTAGAATCCCATCCTTTGATGATTCCTAATCTGTTTCCTATTGGATTTGTTTTTTGTCCCATACTTCTTAACTATTTTTTTCGCCTAAAACTATGCTTATTTTACTAAATCTTTTTCTGATACGGTGTGCACGTCCTTGAGGTGCCGGTTGGATACGTTTTAACATACCTTTTTGATCAACCGTAATGGTTTTGATATACAAGCCGGCATCTTCAATATCTCTATCAGGATTTTTTACTTCCCAATTGGCAATGGCACTCAATAAAAGTTTTTCAATGATTGAAGCACTTTTATTGGGCGTAAATTTCAAAACTGCAAGAGCCTTGGCAACATCCATACCTCTAACCAAATCAACAAC
>JALVLX010000091.1 GCA_027032855.1 Flavobacteriales bacterium
CTGTCCACTTGTATCTCCTACTTCTGTAAATACTCTAACTCCGGCTAATTTTTTACCGGCTGTTTCTACTATTTTATATTGTCCGTTTTTTATTTGTTCCAACACACTCCACCCAAGCGAGTTAGTTCCCAAATCAATACCGAGAATTCTACGATTTTTCATAATGTCTGTCTATAAAATGATTATTGCAACGAATTTACAATTTTTTCTCCAAATAGTTGTAAATATATTGAATTTTTCTTATCTTTGTTGTCGATTTTAATCTAATCACAATAAGGCTATTATGCCGAAGGATGAAATCCTTGCGCTCTCGCATACTCTGTGGAGCGCTTTTTTTTGTTCATATTAAAACAAAAACACTAAATTTTCCTAAAAAATTTTTGCATTCTTAACTTTTTGTGTATTTTTGCGCAAAATATTCAAAGTTTTAACATATCAAAGTTTGTTAAACTTCCATGTTTTAGAAAATCAATCCGGTGTTCTCATCTTTTTACCGGAATTAAAATATACATTAGCCACAAACAAACAGAACGGAGAGAGCAATTGGCTCTCTTTTGTTTTTTAAAGTAAACAAATAGGTTGACAAAATAACAAAAAAGTAATCTTACAGGTTTACTTTGTATAATTTAATGTTATATTTTTTCACTTTGCTTTCACTATTTTTGATAAAAATAGACTGTTATTAAAATTTATGTTGCATAATAGCCGTATTCATATTAAAAAATGACAAAAAAACTTTAATTGTAACATAAATTACGTTAAATTTGTCTAACTCAAAACATATATTATGATTATAGCCATTCCCAAAGAAATAAGTGCAGACGAATCCCGTGTTGCCGTGGCGCCTAAAAACATTGAACGCCTCAAAAAACAAGGCTTTGATGTCATAGTGGAAAGCGGTGCCGGATTAAAAGCCAACTACGCCGATCAAGATTATCTTGATGCAGGTGCAAGTATTGTCAAAGATGTTAAGGATTTATACCAACAAGCAGATATTGTGCTTAAAGTGCAACCACCTACAGATGCCGAAATCGAGATGATGAAAAAAGGTACTGTTTTGTTGAGTTTCCTCTATCCCGGTCGCAATCAAGAACTGTTACAAAAACTGGCAGACAAAGGCATCAACGCCATTGCCATGGACGCCATTCCGCGTATTTCCCGTGCACAAAAAATGGATGTTTTATCCTCCATGGCAAATATTGCCGGTTATAGAGCCGTGATTGAAGCGGCAGGCCATTTCGGACGGTTCTTAAACGGTCAAATTACCGCAGCCGGAAAAGTGGAACCTGCCAAAGTATTGGTTATCGGCGCCGGTGTTGCCGGATTGGCAGCCATAGGCGCGGCTAATTCACTGGGGGCTATCGTGCGCGCATTTGACACCCGTAAAGAAGTAGCCGAACAAATTACCAGTATGGGTGCGCAATTCCTTACTGTTGACATTGAAGAAGACGGTTCTACGGAAACCGGCTATTCCAAAGTGATGAGCCAAGCATTTATCGATGCCGAAATGAAACTCTTTGAA
>JALVLX010000092.1 GCA_027032855.1 Flavobacteriales bacterium
ATGGAAACCTATTTAAAGGCACACTTGCAAACTGCCAAATATATCTTGGAACACGATTTGCAAAAGTTTTAAATCTTCACGCTTTTTTTCAATGATTTTTTATAAATTTGAAAATTAATTTCCTAAAATTTGAATTATGATAAAAAGAATAATATTAACAGGTTTGTTGACATTAACTATTTCAACTGTTTTTAGTCAAAAATTACGTAAGCAAGACTTTTTAAACATTGAAAAATCCGTTTATAAAAACGCTTTAAAAAACTATGATATAGAAGTGGCTAAAAATGCGGTTTACCGTATTTTGGAATTGGAAGGCGAACAGTCAACATATTTAGACACACTTGCTTATATCTATTTTAAACAACAAAATTACCTCTCTTGTTTGCAAGTTTCCAATAAAATTTTGAAACAAAAAGAAAAAAAAGACATATTGGAATTTAAGGCGGTATCGTTGGAAAAACTCAATGATATAAAGTCTGCTATTGATGTCTATGAAAAAATATATGCAATCAATAAAGATGTCGTATCTGCTTATAAATTGGCACAATTGCAACAACAACTCAAACGTGCTGCCGAAGCATTTGCCACCTTAAAAAGCGGTGAAAATTTAAAATTTCCCGAAAAATTGGCTATCACTTTCCCGACAGCCAAAAAAGGACAGGCGCAAAATGTACCTTTTAAAGCTGCCTATTACAATTTAATGGCATTGACGGCTTATGATTTGCACAATTACGATATGGCTATCAAATATTATGACGAAGCTTTAAAAGTTTACCCCGACTTTTTCTTAGCTAAGCAAAATAAAGCCGTGGTCAAAATGATGAAAGATAAGCTTGAGAAAAAGAATGATAATAGTAACAAGTAACTAGTAGTGAGAACATCGGACATCAGACTATCAAATAACCAGATAACCAAATAACCAACTCATCAATAATATGAAAAAAATACTGTTTATCCTAGGGTTCTTGTTCATAATCAACCCTTTAACAGCGCAAAAAAAATTACTGCAAAGCGGACCGATGATTGGACGCGTCAATAAAACCGATGTCAAACTTTGGGCACAAACCAAAAAGCCGGCGACCGTCCAATTTGCTTATTGGGAAAAAGGCAAGAGCGATGCCAAACAATATTCGGAAAAAGTTAAAACCAATAAAAATGACGGTTATACGGCACAAGTAGTCATTGACGGACTTAAACCCGGGACGACATACCGTTATCAGTTGATAATCAACGGCAAAAAAGTTAAATTTGATTATCCAACAACTTTCAAAACACAGGAAGTTTGGGCCTATCATCATGCGCCGTCCGATTTTAAGTTTGCTTTCGGTTCCGGAGCTTATATCAACGACCCTGTTTTTGACCGTGCCGGCAGACCTTACGGCGGACAATACGAAATTTACCAAAATATTGCCCATAAAAAACCCGATTTCATGATTTGGGACGGCGATAATACCTATTTGCGTCAAAACGAATGGGACAGCAAAAGCGGTATGATTTACCGTTATACCCACGATTGGTCAAT
>JALVLX010000093.1 GCA_027032855.1 Flavobacteriales bacterium
AAAATTGACAGTTTGATAAAAGAAATAAACCTTTGTATAACAGCTTTAAAAGATTGATATTTTGGAAGATAGAGTAAAAATCAAAGTTGTTGTTGCGGGCAGAACTTATCCGCTGAAGGTAACTCCTGACGAAGAAGAACACGTCAGAAAAGCTGTTGATTTTATTGAAGAAAGAATAAAAGTCATAGAAGAAAAATATGACATTAAAGATATTCAAGATGTACAAGCGTTGATATTGTTGGAGTTGGCTTCGGAATTATCGTATATTAAACAAAAACAGAAAAAAGACATACAAGTGATTACTGATAAAGTTGATCAATTGTTACAAATAGAATAGAAATCGTTCATTAAAAAGTATTGCCTGCACTTATTTTAATTTGTTAAACTCAACACAAATTCATTAAAAAGGGTGAGTCTTAATTGTAAAAACAGGCCTCACTATTCTTAGGAATAGGCGTCATGCCGGTGGAAGTTTGAGCAGTTAGTTAGCCCTAAACCTGTCTATATGGGGTTTAATCAAAAAATACAAATAAGTGCAGGCTTTTTTTTATAAAATCAAATAACTGGAATTATGGAAACATTATTATACATAGCCATTGGCTTAATCGTAGGTGTTATCGTAACCTACTTACTTAAAGGCGTTACAGATAAAAAACGTTCGGGGAGTATCATTAACAAAGCTTATAAAAAGGCCGATGATATAGTTGTAAAAGCACAAGAGGAAGCCGAACAAATCAAAAAAATTGCCGCAAAAGAAGGAGAGGCACTTAAAAAAGAAAGAATTTTACAAGCCAAAGAGAAATTTTTGGAGCTGAAAGAGAAGCATGAAAAACACATTTTGGATCGTGAGAAAAAAATGACCGAAATGGAAAAACGTGCCAAAGAAAAAGAATCTCTTTTGGCTATGGAATTGGCTCAAAATAAAAAGCTAACTAAAAAATTGGAAGAAAAAGAAGCGCTTTTTGATGAAAAGTTGCGTTTCTTGGACAAACGTTCCGAAGAAATCAAAAAGACGCACGAAAAACAACTGCAGTTGTTAGAGCAAATATCCGGCTATTCGGCAGAAGAAGCTAAAAATGAATTGATTGAAACCTTAAAAGAAGATGCTAAAGCCGATGCCATGAAGTATATTCAAGATACGATTGAAGAGGCTAAAATGACGGCTCAAAAAGAGGCAAAAAAAATCGTTATCAATACGATACAACGCATTGGCACTGAAGAAGCTATCGAGAATACCGTCACTACTTTCCATTTGGAATCTGACGAGATTAAGGGACGTATTATCGGACGAGAAGGCCGTAATATTCGTGCTATGGAAGCCGCTACCGGTGTTGAAATCATCGTTGATGATACGCCCGAAAGCATTATTTTGTCAGGTTTTGACCCGATTAGACGTGAAATAGCCCGTTTGTCGTTGCATAAACTTGTGACTGACGGTCGTATTCATCCGGCACGTATCGAAGAAGTGGTACGCAAAACCAAAAAGCAATTAGATGAAGAAATCATTGAAATAGGTAAACGTACGATTATAGATTTGGGGATCCATTCACTTCACCCCGAATTGGTAAAAGCTGTAGGTCGTATGAAATACCGCTCGTCTTATGGACAAAATTTGCTACAACACTCTCGTGAGGTTGCTAAGATTTGTGGCATTATGGCAGCCGAATTGGGCTTGAATCCTAAAATTGCCAAGCGCGCCGGTTTGTTACACGATATAGGAAAAGTTCCCACAGATGAAACTGAAATGCCTCACGCATTGCTAGGTATGCAATGGGCTGAAAAATACGGTGAAAATCCCGATGTGGTTAATGCTATTGGTGCGCACCACGACGAAATAGAAATGACTTCATTATATGCACCTATCGTACAGGTTGCAGATGCTATTTCAGGTGCCAGACCGGGAGCCAGAAGACAAATCTTGGAATCTTATCTCAAACGTCTTAAAGAATTGGAAGAAATTGCTTTCGGTTTCAAAGGTGTTCAAAAAGCTTATGCTATTCAAGCCGGTCGAGAATTGCGCGTAATTGTTGAAAGTGAAAAAGTTGATGACGACAGAGCTAAACAATTGTCTTTTGAAATTACGCAAAAAATTCAAACTGAAATGACTTATCCGGGACAGGTAAAAGTGACCGTAATTCGTGAAACTCGTGCGGTTAATATTGCGAGGTAGTTGTAAGTTGAAAGTTTAATGTTGAGTCCACTCCAGAAACTATGTAATTTTTGTTAAGATATTAAAATTATAGCTTTGGAGTAGATAATTATATTTTTTTGTTGTTAATGATTTTGATTGTTTATATGCGTCAAAAAAGCTCATAAAAAGACGAAATATTGATGAAAAATGTACCTATTAAGAAAGTATCTTCTCCTGCATTAGCTGTCTCTACATTTACATCTATTATGAGATTCACAGGATCATCCGGAGTACAACTTTCTGTTATATTGGCATGATAACCTGATACATTCTGTTTGTTTTCTCCTTGTCCTTTTGTACGATAAGTAGCTTTCGGATCATGAACAGATTGCATGCTTGACGAATCAATATCTTTTGGTTTTTTAGGAACAATGTTAGACGATTTAATATTTGTTGATAAACCTTCTTTTCCTTCATTATTCTCATCCTCCTCATCATCTGTATTATTAAAGAAAGATATTCAGGATTATACCCCACTGGAGTATAAAACAGCATACAGACACTCGTCTATACGATTAATAATTTCTCTATTAAAACATTATGCCAACTTTTTTCGGATTCAAATAACTTTTGTTGCCGTGTTGACAACAGACTTGATATGTCCTTAAACAAGTCTCTTTCTGTATTTTAACTAGCTTTAAACATACATAAAGATACGAATTTTTATCATAATAAAAAAATTTTTAACTACTTTTTTGTACCTTTGAAAGGTGTACTTTTCGGAGTACGAACAATAATGAACACCGATTAACGAATGTCAATTT
The DNA here is from genome assembly GCA_027032855.1 of Flavobacteriales bacterium. Classification (GTDB taxonomy): domain Bacteria; phylum Bacteroidota; class Bacteroidia; order Flavobacteriales; family Flavobacteriaceae; genus WGBX01. Next base: position 2,956 of record JALVLX010000093.1, read on the forward strand.
TACAAGTATAGAAGAGTTGAAAGTTAGTGTCAATTAGCAAGTAACAAGTAGATTGCAACGTCTAAATCAAAAATCTTAAATCATTATTCGGTGTTCGATATTCTTTACGTTCCTCAATTCCTCAATTTATGAAACGAAAAAAATGGTTTGCGATAACAAACAATCATCAATAAATGGATTATTCAATGAACCGGCGCTTCGGTACAATTTTGCTCATACTTCGCAATCCCGACGTACGTCGGGACAGCGACCTACCTATCAATTCATCAATTCATCAATAATCAAAAACACCCCTTAATCACCCCGACAATCCGTTCTTTATCAGCATCTGTCAGATTTGAACCACTAGGCAAGCACAAACCGCGGTTAAACAAATCCTCAGATACGCCGTTAGTATAAGCAGGCACATCTTTAAAAACAGGTTGCAAATGCATGAGTTTCCAGAGCGGGCGACTTTCAATATTTTCAGCAGCCAAAGCTAAACGGATTTTTTCGCGCTGCTCGTAAGAATCCGTAAGGATAGTCGTCAACCAGCGATTGGCAAAAAAGCCTTCCGGTTCTTTGACAAAACTTACCGGCAGGTTTGCTAATTCTTGCGTATAAAAATCAAAATTAGCACGGCGGGCGGCAATACGTTTGTCCAATACTTCCATTTGCCCGCGACCGATACCGGCTACGATATTACTCATTCTATAATTATAACCGATTTCACTATGTTGATAGTGCGGTGCCTCATCACGGGCTTGGGTGGCGAGGAAAGTTGCCTTTTGGCAATATTCCGGTTCGTTGGAAACCAAAGCACCGCCACCCGAAGTGGTAATAATTTTGTTGCCGTTAAAAGAAAACACACCCATTGTTCCAAACGTTCCCGTATGTTTGCCGTTGATTTTTGCGCCTAAAGATTCGGCAGCATCTTCCACCACAGGAATATCATACTGCTTAGCAATGGCCATGATTTCTTCGATTTTGGCAGGCATACCGTACAAATGCACGGGAATAATCGCCTTGGGCTTTTTGCCTTTTGCTATCCGGTCTTTGATAGCTTTTTCGAGCATCTCTGGTGACATATTCCAGGTTTCCGGTTCGCTATCAATTAAGATGGGGGTGGCGCATTGGTAGGTGATGGGGTTAACGGTGGCTATATGTGTGTGTGTTTGTACGAGTACCTCATCTCCTTGCCGGATATTTATTAAGCGCAAAGCCAGATGTAAAGCTGCTGTTCCGGAAGTAAGAGCGGCAACAGCCTTTACTCCTAAGAAATTGCCAAAATCTTGTTCAAATCCGGCAATATTATCCCCTGCCGGTGCTATCCAATTGGTATCAAAGGCATGTTGGATATATTTCATTTCGTTGCCGCCCATGTGGGGGGGAAGAGAGCCATATTTTTTGTTTATTCATTTTCTTATTTTTCTTAGGACATTCAAAAGTATTGAAAATTGAGGACGTAATCGCAAAATTTGTATAAATATTGCGGATGCACTCGCAAAATTTACAGAAAATTGATACTGAAACTGCTAATGACTTTTTTTCAATCGGAAAAAAGTAGCAAAATATTTCCGGTTGACCGGCAAAAAGTTGAGAAATTTGCCGGTATTGATATTTTTGTTATATCGAAATAGCAAATTAAGTTGTATTTTGTTATACCGGAATAACAAAAACTATATAAAAATGTTTTACCGGTAAAACATTATTGTTATCTTTGTGAAAAATTACGACTATGAATAATTTATTGGTTAAATCCAATTCCAAGATAAAGCAAATCAGCACTAAGTTTACAAGATACTTGTTAGATGAGATACATCCGGAAAGCAGAATGAGTATTATCAAAGGAGCAAGAGGTGTAGGAAAAACCACATTGTT
>JALVLX010000094.1:0-813 GCA_027032855.1 Flavobacteriales bacterium
TCAGCATTAGCAGGTTCAGATTTTTTAGCAATTATTGAAGATTGTAACGTATCCTTTAACAATTCTAATGAGAATGATTTATATTATGAAAATATTAAGATAAATAACGATGATGAATTGAAAACAATAGTCTATCCTAATCCGGTAAAAGAGGTACTCACTATTAAATCAAAAAATCAAATATTAGGTGTAAAACTCACCAATAAATCCGGTGAAATATTTTTTGAATCCAACCAAATTGCAAAAAAACAAGTTGAGTTAAATATAACCCCATATCAAAAAGGTTTATATTTTTTGAAAATTATTTTAAGAGATAAAACGCTAATTAAAAAAATAATAATTGAATAAATAAGAAAAAGGATATTGTCTATATTTGCAATATCCTTTTTTATTAAGCTTATGATTAATCAACAAAAAATTGTTGTGGTACTGCCGGCTTATAATGCCGCTTTAACCTTGGAAAAAACTTATTACGAAATTCCTTTTGATATTGTCGATGAGGTTATCTTAACTGATGATAACAGCAGTGATGAAACCGTAGAAGTTGCTAAAAAAATAGGTATCAAACATATCATCAAACATGACCGTAATTTGGGCTATGGTGCTAATCAAAAATCTTGCTATAACAAAGCTTTAGAATTAGGTGCTGATATTGTAATCATGTTACATCCTGATTATCAATATACACCAAAGTTAATTGCTTCAATGACATATATTATAGCCAACGATGTTTATCCGGTTGTTTTGGGCTCACGCATTTTAGGAAAAGGGGCATTAAAAGGGGGGATGCCACTTTATAAATATATTGCTAAT
>JALVLX010000094.1:823-1520 GCA_027032855.1 Flavobacteriales bacterium
CTAATAGAGCTTTGACTTTAATTCAAAATATTTTGATGAATCAAAAATTGTCGGAATATCATACCGGATACAGAGCTTTTTCTGCCAAAGTGTTGCGGGATATCAATTATAATATCAATTCTGATGATTTTATTTTTGATAACCAAATGTTAGCGCAAATTTTTTATAAAAATTATGAGATTGCAGAAATTACGACACCAACCTATTATTCTGATGAAGTTTCATCTATCAATTTTATGAGAAGTTTAAAATATGGTTTAGGTGTTTTAAAAATATCTTTACAATATTTTTTATCAAAAAATTTTGGTTTGAAAAACAAAATCTTTAAATAATGCAAAAATCCTTTATTTCTTACGCTGTAATTGTATTTATAAATCTTTTATTTTTTTACAAATATATTGACAGGCTAACACATTTTACTTCGGCTTTTACCGCCTTATACTTGATATTAATCATTTGGTTTTTAAAAAAACAAATTTTTAATAAATTTTTTAATAACAAGACCAAATATATTGCTATTTCTTTTTTGCTTTTTTTAGCCGTTTTTATCCATTATTATGTTGATATTCACAACCTTAATGTTGACCGTTGGAGTGTAATTAGTTCGTTTTTTGAGCAATTAGAACAAGCGAAATATCCTTATTTTGCACATTCACATTTAGGCAATCCGCCCGGTCCAATGCCATTTTATTTTTTT
>JALVLX010000095.1 GCA_027032855.1 Flavobacteriales bacterium
CCTACATACCTTATGCCGATAAGCTACAATATTTACCTGATTTCCTACAACAATTAATTATGGAAAGTAACGGCAAATCGGTTAGTAAGTCTGACCAACCTGTTGATTGGCAAACCGGCAATATTGTATGGGGAAATATTGGTACCAATGCACAACATTCATTCTTTCAATTACTGCATCAAGGCTCCAAAATAGTACCTGTTAATTTTATTGCCGAAAAAGAAAATAAAAATACCAAATTTAAAGACAATCACCGTATCCTCCTAGCCAATATGGTAGCGCAAGCCGAGGCATTGATGATAGGCGATTACAACGAAATTTCCTATAAAAACTTTGAAGGCAATCGTCCTTCAACAACTATTCTGCTAGATGAAATTACCCCCAAAAGTTTGGGAAGTCTGTTAGCTTACTACGAACATAAAACTTTTACCGAAGCTTGGTTGTGGCAGATTAATGCCTTCGACCAATTTGGGGTAGAGCTTGGCAAACGATTAGCAAAAAGAATCTTAGAAGATTTTAACAATTCTACATATCAACATGACCTGTCAACCAAAGCACTTATCAAACGCATTACGACATAAAAAAAGCCCTGAAAATCAGAGCTTTAATTGTATTTAATACCTTATATATATAAAATCTATCTTGTTAATTTTCTTAGTTTTGATAACATTAAAATCATTACAATTCCAACTGCAAATAGTATATATAAATATTGATCTACAGGTAATCCCGGAGGCCCCCCGGGACCTCTTACCGGTGTAGGAGGATGTCCGCCACCTGCAAAAATAATCGTCGGAATTAATGCCAGTATAGTTGTTGCAAAAAACTTTTTCATAATGCAAAATATTTTAGGTATGACTATGCAAATATAAAACTTTTTTTTTTATATCTGTTAAAAAATTATACTTTTTAATTAAAAGTGGACCCAGCTGGGCTCGAACCAGCGACCCCCTGATTATGAGTCAGGTGCTACTAACCAACTGAGCTATGGGTCCGGCAATGTTAAATTGCGAGTGCAAATATAAAACTTTTAACCAATTCAAAAAAAAATATTTTTCTTTTTTTTCTCAAAGTCTCATATTTTTTTCTACAATTTTTATGTATTTTTAAGGCAAAATTTTTTACTATGAAAAAACGATTAATCGAATGCGTCCCAAATATCAGTGAAGGACGCGACATCAATAAAATCAATGAAATAGCTCATCAGGTCGAAACTGTTGAAGGTGTAAAATTGTTAGATATTGACCCCGGAAAAGCCACCAACAGAACGGTCATTACTTTTGTGGGTGAGCCGGAACAAGTAATTGAAGCCGCATACCGGTTAATAAAAAAAGCTAAAGAACTTATTGATATGCGTCATCATCATGGTGAACACCCGCGTTTTGGCGCTACGGATGTTTGCCCGTTAGTCCCAATTTCGAACATCACAATGGAAGAAACAGCCGAATTTGCCAAAAAGTTAGGAGAACGTGTCGGAAATGAACTTCACATACCTGTATATTTTTATGAAAATGCCGCAACTGAAGAAAAACGTCGCAATTTGGCTAACGTCAGAGCCGGTGAATATGAAGGCTTGACAGATAAACTAAATAACCCGGAATGGCAACCCGATTTCGGGCCCAATAAATTTGATGACGAAGTAGCACAATCCGGAGCTATTGCCATCTCTGCCAGAGATTTTTTGGTCGCTTATAACATCAATCTCAACACGACTTCAACACGTCGTGCCAATGCCATTGCTTTTGACATTCGTGAAGCCGGACGTGTCAAACGTGAAGGCAATCCTATTACCGGCAAAAAAGTATTGGACGAAAATGGTAAGCCGGTTCGTATTCCCGGCAAATTTAAAGGTGTAAAAGGTATTGGGTGGTTTATTGAAGAATATGGTATTGCGCAAGTTTCATACAACATCACCGACATCAAAGCGGCACCTGTACACTTGGTTTTTGACGAAACCGTAAAATCTGCCGATAAACGTGGCGTACGGGTTACCGGTTCGGAAATTATCGGATTGGTACCCAAAAAAGTACTGCTCGATGCAGCCGATTATTTTTTGACCAAACAACAGCGTTCGCTTGGAATTTCTGAAAGCGAAAAAATCTTAATTGCCGTAAAATCACTAGGAGCAGATGACTTAAAACCTTTTAATCCGAAAGAAAAAATAATTGAATATCTTCTGGAAGAAGATGCACAATCAAAATTAGTAGATTTAAGCCTTAAGGACTTTGCCGATTTAACCGCTTCTGAAGCTCCTGCTCCCGGTGGTGGATCCATTGCCGCTTACAGTGCCGCCTTAGGAGTTGCACTCGGCACCATGGTTGCCAATTTATCTTCACACAAACGCGGATGGGATGATAAATGGGAATACTATTCTAAATGGGCGGAAAAAGGACAGCAATTCAAAGAAAATCTAATTCATTTGGTAGATGAAGACACTAATGCATTCAACAAAATCATGAACGCTTTTAAGTTGCCTAAAAAAACAGAAGAAGACAAAAAGTTAAGAGCAGAAGCCATTGAAGCGGCAACTCTGTACGCTACAGAAATTCCTTTAAAAGTGATGCAAACCGCCTACGATTCGATGGCCATAATGGAAGAAATGGCACAAACAGGCTTACCGGCTTCCATTTCGGATGTAGCTGTTGGTGCGATGGCTGCACGAACCGGTGTGTATGGTGCTTATTATAATGTAAAGATTAATGCCGCTTCCTTAAAGGATAAAAACAAAGCTAACGAATTACTTGAAAAAGCATCTCAAATATTAAAAGAAGCCCAAGACAAAGAAAAAGAAATTTTGGCTCTGGTTGATGAAAAAATGAAAGGTTAAGACTAGCAACTCGATACTTGCTACTTGTTACTAAAATAATCTTTCTTAATCAAATCAATACTTTTGATGCTTTTTTCAAGCCATTGCATATAAATTAATTCTTGTTCGCTTTCCGGCAATTGCCAAGCTATATCAGAAGCATGCAAAGATTCTGTTACGCTGTGCATAATAAGCGCTGCCGCCACACTGATATTAAAACTTTCGGTAAAACCGTACATAGGAATTTTTAAGAAAACATCCGCTTGATCCATAACCAATTCCGACAAGCCATCTTTTTCTACCCCGAAAAAGAATGCTGCCGGCTGACTGATGTCAAAATCAGGTAAATTGACATCATTGGTATGCGGTGTAGTTGCAACAATACGATATCCCTTTTGTTTTAAATGGTCAATTGCCGATTGTGTACGTTCATAACGATGAATATCCAACCATTTTTCTGCTCCTTTGGCAATGGCGTGAGACAACTTCGGTTCATATTTTTTTTGAACGATATGTAAATCCTGCCACCCGAAAATATCCGCACTTCGCACCACGGCACTGACATTGTGCATCTGATACAAATCTTCGAGCACAGCAGTAAAGTGCCGTGTTCGTTGCGACAAAACTTTTTTAAAAATAGCCTTACGATTTTCGGTTACAAAATTTTCTAAGTATTCAATATAATCTTTCATCATAAAAAAATTGAGACACAAAGATAAGATTATCAGACAAATGCAATTTTATCACAAATATTAACATTTTTTTATGTCAAAAAGCACAATAAAATAGTCTTATTTTCATTATATTTATATCAACATTAAACAAAATTCACTTATGGCACGAGCATTTTACAATTACACTATAACAATCCTCAATAAAGTCAGTTTTGATCCCAAATTATTTAAAAAAGAATTAGAAAAATCCTATAAAGCACTTCTTCCGTACGAAAAAAAAGAACTCAATATCTGGTTACAAAATTTTTTATTACAAAAACCTCATCTGAAAGAATGTCTAAAACAATCGCCTGTTTTTTCAAAACAAGAGATTTTTAAAGCTTCGTAATTTAGATGGATAAAAGCGACCTTATTTATGATGAAAAAAATCTTTTAAAGCCAATCGCACACTACCTTTATCCAGAAGTAAATTGCGTGCTTCGTTATAAGATAAGCCTGTTTCATTCATAATCATTTTAGTGCCACGATCGACCAGTTTGGCATTGGTCAATTGCATATCAACCATTTTATTGCCCTTAACACGACCTAACTTGATTAAACTACTGGTTGAAATCATATTAAGCACCAATTTTTGTGCTGTCCCGGCTTTCATCCGGCTACTTCCGGTTACAAACTCCGGTCCTACAACTACCGTTACGGGGTATTCGGCTGCTTGTTCCAACGGACTTCCGGGATTCATCGTAATACAGCCTGTTATTGCTCCCATTTCACGCGCTTTTGCAACCGTACTTACCACATAAGGAGTCGTCCCCGATGCTGCTATACCAACTAAAACATCTCTGTTACTAAAATCTTGCGCCGACAAATCTAGCCACCCCTGCGTAGTACTGTCCTCTGCCTCCTCAACGGCTTTTCTGATAGCCGTATCACCACCTGCAATCAAACCGACTACCAAATCATCTTCAACACCAAAAGTTGGCGGACATTCACTGGCATCTAAAATACCCAACCTGCCACTGGTGCCGGCACCAATGTAAAACAATCTACCGCCTTTTTGCAATTTTTCCACAACTTGTTCTACCAAAGCTTCTATCTTAGGAATGGCTTTTTCTACAGCCAAAGGTACTTTTTTGTCTTCATTGTTAATATTGACTAACAATTCGTGTGTACTCATCTGTTCCAAATGATTATACAAGGAATCTTTCTCAGTTATTTTTTCAAA
>JALVLX010000096.1 GCA_027032855.1 Flavobacteriales bacterium
CTCCTCACTCCTCACTCCTCACTCCTCATTCCTCACTCCTCATTCCTCACTCCTCATTCCTCACTCCTCATTCCTCACTCCTCATTCCTCACTCCTCACTCCTCACTCCTCACTCCTCACTCCTCATTCCTCATTCCTCACTCCTCATTCCTCACTCCTCATTCCTAACTCCTCACTCCTCACTCCTCACTCCTCATTCCTCACTCCTCACTCCTCACTCCTCACTCCTCACTCCTCAATTTACTTGCTACTTGATACTTGTCACTAGTCAGCTCTATCCAGTTCATTAAACAAATTCAATTTTCGCAACCATTGCGTTTCTCTTTCCAAAATGATGATATACAATACTAAAAAGAATAATCCGGTTAGTAAAAACCATTGAAATTGGTCTTTGTATTGCGAAAATTTCGTTGTTTCAAATTCACGTTTATCCATTTTTTTCAAAGCGTCTTTGATATAATCAACCACGTCTTTGGTATTTTGTCCGCTTATGTACTTTCCGTTGGTCACTGATGCAATTTCCTTCAAAACCTCATCATTCAACCGGGTCATTACGGTTTGTCCGTTTTTGTCTTTTTTATAGCCGTAAAGTGCACCGTTTCTTTTGATGGGTATTACAGCACCTTTTTTGGTTCCGATACCAATTGTAAAGATAGTTACACCTTGTTTAGTTGCTTCTTTGGCAGCATCAACAGCTTTTTGTGAATGATCTTCACCATCCGATAAAATAACCAAAATCTTATTAGTATCATCTTCATCAAAATATGTGGTAGCCAGATTGATAGCATCGTCAATGGCTGTTCCTTGTGAGCTTACCAAATTCGTATTCATATTTTGCAAAAAAATCTTAGCAGCCGCATAATCAGTTGTTATGGGCAATAACGGATACGCCTCGCCGGCATAAGCGATGATACCGATACGGTCGGAAACTAAATTGTCAACAATTCTGGAAACCAATCGCTTGGCTTTTTCCACTCGTGAGGGTGGTACATCTTCAGCATCCATACTTTTGGATACATCAATGGCAAATACGATATCCACCCCGCGACGTTTGACGGTTTCCAGTTTGGTGCCCATTTTCGGATTAGTCAGTCCGGTGATTAAAAACAATAAAGCTAATGACAGCAATAGTAACTTGATAAACGGCTTAAATCTGGATTTTTCAATAACCACTTTATCAAGTAGTTGCGCATCAAACAAAGCTTTTTGTTTTTTTCGTTGCCAATAGCGCATATAAAAATATACTAACCATAAAACGGGTATGATGACGAGTAAAATAAAATATTCCGGAGCTTCTATTTGATACATTTTTACAATTATTTAGTTATATAAAACTTTTCATCCACGTATAACGTAACAAACCTACAATGAAAATCAAACCAATGGCAACCAAGATATAAGGGCGATACAACTCTTCGTAATTATAGTATTTGGTTTCTTTGATTTCAGTTTTTTCCAGTTTGTCAATCTCTTTGTAAATTTTATTCAATTTTCGGTTATCGGTTGCCCTAAAATATCTACCACCGGTTTCTTTGGCAATTTTATTTAAAAGTTTTTCATCAATTTCCACTTTGGCATTTTGATATACAAAACTGCCGTCAGGGCGTACGCCAACAGGAGTAGGCGCTTGCCCGTTTGTTCCCAGCCCGATAGTATAAACTTTGATGCCGAATTCCTTGGCAAGTTCGAGTGCCGTATTCGGATCGATTTCACCCGTATTGTTAACCCCGTCTGTCATTAAGATGATGACTTTGCTTTTTGCTTTACTGTCTTTCAGCCGGTTAACAGCCGTAGCCAAACCCATACCAATGGCAGTTCCTTGGTCCAGCTGATTAAAGAGTTGCCGGAAATTAATTTTTCTAATTGCTTGCATCACAATACGTTGGTCTGACGTGATGGGGACTTGTGTAAAAGCTTCTCCGGCATATAACACGATACCAAAACGGTCATTAGGACGTTTTTTGATAAAATTTATAGCCGTTTTCTTCAAAGCTTCCAACCGGTTCGGTTTCAAATCACGTGCCAACATACTGGCGGATACATCTACCGCCAACATAATATCAATCCCTTTGGTTTTCTTGGTTTTGGCAGTTACGTCCACCGAACGTGGACGGGCTATTCCGATACTTATCAATGTCAAAGAAATCAATAGCAATGATGCCAAAACCGGTAATAGTTTATTTTTAATTGTTTTAAAACCACCAAATGATGCAACATCCGAATACAAAAATTTTGCCCGTTCATTATAGCGATAAAAATACAACCATATTGCCAGTATTGGCACCAGCAACAGCAAGAGTAGGGCATAAGGAGTATATAATTCGTAATGGTCTAATATTTTCATTGTTCCAACTTTCAACTTTTAACTTTCAACTTTCAACTCATCTAACAAGTTCCGCCGACTGCAATACTCTTTCAATCAAAGCTTCATTGTCTTTATTACCTTGTAAATACATACCGATGACAAATTTTTCACCTGTATCCGTTTGATAAAAACGGCTGTCAAACTGTACTTTCAGATTATTTCCAAGCATAGGCAAATCTGTTACAAAATCGCCGAAATAGCGTTTACCGTTGTCAATATCAGCTTCTTGCAAATTGAGTTCACGGGCTTTAATTTGTTGTAAAATACCGTACATACTCATTTTGGTAATATCATTTTCTGACGGAATTTGTTGTTTGAAATCCATACTACCGGCAATGATGACATATTTTTTAACCAAATTTTGTTCGCTATAAACGGAAATTTCGTCAATGAGTTGTTTCACATTTTTTGGCATTGTATCCATAACCGCCGACAGGTCAACATCATGCAGAATATGTGGCGTGGTCAATCCTAATGCCGGTGCACTACCGTATTCATTGTAAACCCATTCGGCATCAGTCATATTCTCTTTGATGGTATCTACCAGTTTCATTTTATTGAGGTAGTAGTAACCAACCCCACCGACAAGAGCAACAGCCATGGCAATCAATACGCCTGCTACAATAGCCACTCGTTTTTTACGTCTTTTTGACATTTCTATTTTTTCTAATTCAGCCGCTTTTTCATTAGCTATTTTCTGTACGATTTCATTTGCAAAACCAATAACGTATTTTATAATGCTGAAATCGAGGTCAATTTCTTTGGAATTTGGTGTCAGTTTGGCAAATTTAGCCAAATCAGCCCGCTTCAATGTTTTCTCTAGGCGACTTAATAAATCAAGATCAAAATATGCGCCGTTTTCAAAGCGGTATTTCTTCAATTCTTGCAACAATTCACTTGATATTTTTTCTTTAGCCGGTATTTGTAATTCGTTTTCCAAATATTCCTTGAGTGTATCGGTCAGTCGCAAATAATGTTGATCTACTTTGTTTTGTAACCATAATTTTTCTTCCGAAAGCTTTTGTAATGAATTTTGAGCTATCTCATAAGGTGTTAGGGCTTTGCGTGCTGCAATAACTTTTTGACGCTTACGGTAGAAATAGTATGCAATAGCCAAAACGGGAATTAACAACAACAGCCACCACCAATTAAAACCGGAAGTTTTTATGTCTTTTGCCGGTTTACCGTCAATGTTTACGGGCTCTTTAAATCCGTAAAGTCCTTGTTTGGTAGTATCTATTTGTACCGGTAAGACTTTGATTTTCAGACTGTCGGTTACAAAAGTGCTGTTGTTTATTTTGATATTGATAGGAGGGACTACGTAATTGCCACTGTCCCATTGTGTGATAAAATAGGATTTTTGCAGATGCCGGAACGGTTTGGCTTGCAAAGTATCTACAGGCGTTGTACGAACCACTTCCAGATCACCTAAAGCCGATAATTCCGGAAAATCGACAAATGACAAAGTGTCAGTTTGTGCTTTAACGGATAAGCGTATTTGCTCACCGATACGTATTTGAGTGGTATCGGCTTGCACTTGCAATTTTGGCAAATCCTGTGCTTGCAACCATCCGGCAGTAAAAATCAAAATTATATTTAATAGATATTTCATTCTCGTTTTCATTTGTGATTAAAGCTTTACCCTCGTGCTTTAAAATATTGCAACATTTTTTTGATATACGATTGATTGGTAGCAATCCAAATCACACCGCTTCCAGATTTTTGGAATGATTTTTTAAAGTAATTCAAACGTCTTAAAAAATTGGCATTGTGTGTTTTACGTAATTTTTTGCTGCTTGTGTCAACAAATCTGCGTTTACCGGTTTCAAGGTCTTTAATGGTCACTAATCCCAAATTAGGCATTTCGCGTTCCATAGGGTCAAATACCATTATTCCTGTCAAATCATGCTTGTTTCCGACAATTTTGAGCGTATCCTCATAGTTTTCATCAATAAAATCGGAAATCAAAAAGACAATAGCTTTTTTCTTTAAGACATTGTATATGAATTTCAATGCCATAGACGTATTAGTGCGCGTTTGTTTGGGTTTAAAATCAACCAATTCGCGAATAATCCGTAAAACATGAGAACGCCCTTTTTGAGGCGGTATAAATAACTCTATCTCGTTGGAATACAACAACAAACCTACTTTATCGTTGTTTTTTGTTGCCGAAAAAGCCAAGGTGGCAACGATTTCTGTAATCATTTCACGTTTGAGCTGTTCTCGTGTACCAAACCATTGCGAACCGCTGATATCAACCGCTAACAACATGGTCAACTCGCGTTCTTCTTCAAAAACTTTTACAAAAGG
>JALVLX010000097.1 GCA_027032855.1 Flavobacteriales bacterium
TTCTGCTCCTTCGCTCTTTTTGCTCCGTTTCGCTACGCTTCACTTCTCAAAAAGAGCGAAGGAGCAGCGAATGGAATAAGACATTATTCATACTCCTAAAAGTTGCATTTACTAATTGAACTTACGAAGTAGTATTTAGTGGATACTTCGGCAGGCTCAGTAACCGGTAGTGGTAGTGCGAATAAGTTGAAAGTCGAATGTTCAAAGTTTAAAGTAGTAATTTGAAATGAATAAAATGCTTAAATAAACTCTGTGTAACTCGGTGAAAAACTCTGTGCAACTCTGTGGTTAAATTTTCACAAGTAAGGTCATTGTTTTATTTGAAATCATATCTTTTTACGACCTGATTATCAATCAATAAACAATTAACCTTACAGCAAGTATCTTTATCTTTAAGCAAATCACCATTAAAGACAATCAGTTTTTTATCTTTGATTTGTTAAATAGTTAATGACGGTAAATTTACTATCCGCAAATCTGTTATCATTGCCAAACATATCATGAGAATTGCGGTTATTTTCCAATAAAACGATATAATCAGAATACAAAACGGCATCAGTAGGGCGGACACATTTGTTAAAAGTCCATTCACCGGTTTTGTATGCGTGTTTTTGGTTTTTTGTTTTGCAAGAAAGAATAGAGATTAAAACAAGTATAAAGAGTAAATTTTTTTGCATTTTCATAATAATCGGCGTTAAAATCAAACCAATTATCCCGGCAGATATAAACGTTACAATTAAGTTGGCATATTGCTCAATCTTAAGTCCGGTCATCAATCTAGAAATGATAACGGTTATAATCAATACGGTCAAAATTATCCAATACATAGGATTGATTTTAGATGTTTCCAATTCAGCTTTTGGGATTTTATATAGAACCAATAAAATGAATAATCCACCAATTAAAGTACTTGTATGTTGTAGTATTTTGAACAAAGGTATTTGATGTTCGGAAATATTAACAATGTTATTTAATACCGGAAGATTTTCAACAAAATAGTCATGTTGATGTGTAAAACTGTCCCAAAACAGGTGTGAAAATGCACCGATTAATAGCGATAAAATAACAATCAACCAATTGTTTTTGAAATAAGCATTCCAGTTAAATGTTAGAAATTTTACAATTCTTGATTTGAAGCTTTTAGGCAGATTTTCAAACAGAGATTTTTTTACAATATTATGAAACAAAAAAGCCAGTAAAATCCCTAACGGCAAGTCAAACCAAAAAAGACCGCAGCCGGTGTGACTATATTCGCTCTTGACCTTCATCCTTATAAAATATTCAAAATCAGGTGTAATACTGCCAATCACAAGACCGGTTAATGAAATCCATTTTTTGGGTAAATAGTTTAATGGTAAAACAATAGCAGGATGTGAAAATGTAAAAGGCATAAGTTTTTTTATTATATTGATTAAAGAGCTTATTGTATTCTTTATCAATAATTAATTCTCTGTAAAGTCATACTCAGGTTTTAAATGTACTAATTTTTCTTAACTGCAGGTGCTTTCAATATATTTTTCTGCAATTTTTTCAACTGTTTTATGATATTTGCTCCAACTTTTGTAAACTTCCATACTCCACCTTTTAATCATTTCTTTGAATTTTTGTTCATTTTGTGAATGATTCATTATATCAGTAATTGTTAGCAAACCTCTTTCTAATGGTCTTGGTGGAATTAAGTACTCATCTAAATGCGTTTGTTTGTATTTGTTTAAACATTTGCTAAGTATAGTAGATGATTTATGTGTCCAGTTTATTTTATGATTTAATATCAGATGTAATCTTGTAAGATGTAAATGATTATTCCATCTTCCGTGAATTTCAGGGTGTTGCAAGGTGTGTGCGTCAACACTCAGGAACTTATAAATTAAGTTCTCAGGATTGTAAAAATCTAATGAAAAATCAAGTTTATTATTAAATATATCAACACATTCTTTGATGCCATCACTTACGTTAGCTCCACAAAATTGACACTTCCCTTTTTCGAGAAGCACAACACCATTCTTTTTTGCAAAATCTTTATAATTCTGCATTGCTATTGTTTTTCAAATAAATAAGTTTCACAAAATCGCTCAATTTCTTCTTTGTTTGCCTCATATGCTTTCCAAACGGAAAAACTCCATTTTTTTATCATATCATCACGGTTTAATTCACTTTTAAGAACATCTGAGATAGTAATTTCACCTCGATTTACGGGAATTTTAATTTCAGGTAGATCATCTTTAAAATTTGACAATATTGTGTGTGCTTTTTGAATTTGTTTCCCTGTATAATTTTTTTCGGTTAATAAATAAAGTCCTACAAGTGAAAAAACTAAACTAATTCTTTTAGTATCCTTATTTGCGGTTTGGGCAGTAAAAGCATCAACAATTAATTGATGAATGAAATAACCGGCATCAGGATGCGACAATGTGTAGTATGATAATTCCTCAAAAAGTTTACTGTCAGTTGTCATTTGTTCTCAACTTTACTTGTGGCTTACATATGTATATAACTAATCCAAAGTCTTATAAGCATCAATAATTTTTTTAACCAAGCGGTGTCGTACGACATCGCGTTCTGACAAGTGGATGATATCGATACCTTTAATGGGTTTTAAAATTCCCAAAGCTTCTTTAAGTCCGGATACTTGTTTACGGGGCAGGTCAATTTGTCCGGGGTCGCCGGTAATGATAAACTTGGCATTTTTCCCCATACGGGTCAAAAACATTTTCATTTGGTTGTGTGTGGTGTTTTGAGCTTCGTCCAGAATGACAAAAGCGTTGTCAAGCGTTCGTCCACGCATAAACGCCAACGGGGCAATCTGAATAATACCTTTTTCAAGATGACTTTCCAAACGTTCGTAAGGAATCATGGTGCGTAGCGCATCGTAGAGCGGTTGTAGGTAAGGGTCTAGTTTTTCCTTTAAATCACCGGGCAGGAAACCGAGATTTTCGCCGGCTTCAACAGCGGGGCGGGTCAAAATAATGCGTTTAACTTCCTTATTTTTTAAAGCACGAACCGCCAAAGCTACACTGACAAAAGTTTTACCCGTTCCGGCAGGTCCTACCAAAAATATCATATCGTTTTTACGCGCCGATACGACTATTTTACGTTGATTGGGTGTTTGTGGTTTAATCAGTTGACCACCGACGCCGTGCACTATGACATCGTCATTATTGACAAAATCACGGTATTCGCGTTGATTGGTAACCAAAATTTGTTCAATGGTTTCTTTGTCAAGTTTATTGAATTTTTGAATATGACTTAAAATCAAATCCAATTTTTGTTCAAATTCGTCCAAGATGTCTACCTCTCCAAAAATTTTGACTTGATTACCTCTGAAAATAACTTTTATTTTAGGAAAATGTTCCTTCAGAAAATTGATATTTTCGTTTTTAACCCCGCTCAATATTACCGGGTCAATCCCATTAATTTCCAATAAACGTTCTGTCATATTTTGTATCTTTGCTTTTTATAAGTTTTTTTCAAAACTACAAAATTAACGCCAAAAATTGCCAAATTATGCCATTAATTACACTGACTACCGATTTTGGAATTAAAGATCCGGATTTGGGTTATATTAAAAGTCGCATTTTGCAAGCTATTCCCGATGCGCAAATTTTGGATATTTCGCATGATTTAATGCCTTTTGATCCGCAAGAAGCCGTTTATGTTATTGAAAACAGTTTGCGGGATTTTCCAAAAAACACGATTCATCTTATAGGGTTTGACAGTGAATCGTCTGAAAGTCAGCAACCGGTTTTGGTAGTGGCAAACGGACAGTATTATTTAGGTAATAATAATGGTGTTATAACAACAGCATTGGCAAGTCAAAAGGCGGATTATTATATTTTACCGGTAAGTGGTGACGAAGCCTTTATGCAGGCGCATATTTTGGCGACAAAGCAATTGGTAGAAGGCAAACGACCTGATCAAGTAGGGCAGAAGGTGGCAGAATTAAAAACGATTATGCTGCCAAAACCTTTTGTCAAACACAATGAACGAACAGGAGAAGTGTCGTTGATTGCGCCACAAGTGATTTATAATGACCACTACGGAAATGCGGTATTTAATCTCAAAAAAGCGACTTTTGAAGCTTGGCAGAAAGGGCGTAAGTTTGTTATCAAATTCGGTCATAATGAAATTAATTATCTGGTTGAAAATTATCACGATGCCGTAAAACACGAAAAGTCTGTTACGGTTGCAGGACAAATGTTTGCCCATTTTAATAGTTTCGGGTATTTTGAAATATTTGTTTACCAAAGTAACAAATTGAGTGGTGGTGCCAATACGTTATTAGGATTGCAGAAAAATCAAACTGTTCATATTGTTTTTGAGACGTAGCATGCTATGTCTCTTGTTAAAAGTTCATAATGTTATAAAGTTTGTAATGTTATAAAGTTTGTAATGTTTAAAGTAGAAATAAAGGTGGCTGAGTGCTACGACGAAGGAGTAGTGTAATGAAGTCACCGGTCATTTCGGTACAATTTTGTTCCTTTGTCACAAAATCACTCAATGACCTATTTTAGGAGCAGAAACAAAGGTGGCTGAGTGCTACGACGAAGGAGTAGTGTAATGAAGTCACCGGTCATTTCGGTACAATTTTGTTCCTTTGTCACAAAATCACTCAATGACCTATTTTAGGAGCAGAAATAAAGGTGGCTGA
>JALVLX010000098.1 GCA_027032855.1 Flavobacteriales bacterium
CTTACACCGGTCTAGACACTGTTAATACGCAATACGAATTTTATATTAAAGCTGTTGATGGCTCCGGCAATGTTTCTAATGCCAGCGCAATACTCGGCATCGAAGACCAAGAAATCGCGGGATTACGCATGTATCCGAACCCGGTAAAAAATGCTTTGCATATCAGTTTGGAAAATTCCAACCTCAAAGCTTACGAAATCTTTGACCTCACCGGTAAAAAGATTGATTCGCAGGCATATTTCACCCCGCAACCGGACAACGCAATCGATGTCCGCCGCCTATCATCGGGACTATACATCATCCGCCTAACCAACGACCAAAATCAAACCGCCGTATTGAAATTTGTTAAGGAATAAAAATTTTCGCGGGATTTTTTTTCACCGCGCCCGCCCCGTAGAGACGTTTTGCCAAAACGTCTCTCAATATTCTATTTGCCAACTTACTATCCGTTACCTATTACTTAAATACTTTAAAAGAATCAATCGTTAATCGAACAGACAAATTATCCAAAAATTCCGGATGAGCATAAGCACCCATTCTATAATAAAATCCAAGTCCCATATTGCTATACAAACGCCGTAATTCGATACCGGATTCATAGTAAATTTTATCTAGCGATTGAATCCCAACATACTTATTGCTGCTATAGCTCAACCCGAAAGCGGCACGTCCCAGTATCCTGATATCTATACTCTTGTCCTTTTTTATTTTGAGATTGGTAAATGTGTGTTGCAGATGTGCCGTTGTCAAAAAATTATCTATAAATTCCAAATTTTTCATCGTTTCAAAAGCAAATTTTGAAGGAATATTAAAACGTTTTAACGGATTGCTACCCGGATAATCATTGCTTACCGGCGCAAACAAATGATCGATGCCGGCATCTTGAGGTGCCCACCCCACCCGCGCATAAAGTTCCGTGTAACTTTGATTGACATAAGTCTTTTTGATATAAGACTGAAAATCAATACGATAATAATTAACCGGATTTGACTGCCACTGCGGTATGCTTTGTTCAAAGTGGAGATAAAACTTCGGATAACCGTCTTTGAGTAATTTTCTTCCTTCGGGTGCCAAATAATACTTGGCAAAAGGCGTCCACTCAAGTCCTAAATCGTAAAAGGTCTTATCTTTCTCTTGAAATTCAATACGCCCACGATGAAAAGGTATTGGAAATTTAGTAGTCAAATAAGATTTTGACAAACTCGCATCAAATTTAATATGCGAATTGAACAGATGTGACAAACTAAAACTTCCGGTCTGATGACGATAAAATTTATCATAAGTAAAACGTTGTCCTTGTTCCAGAAAATTACGCCCCGCATAAGATTTAAAACCGGCAGATTCAATCAAGTCATCCGTATATGAAAGTTTCAAGTAGGTCTGTGTTTTATGCCAAACTTTGTAACGCAAACTTCCACTATACTTAAAAGCTTTATCTTTAAAACCGTATGCCCCATAAGCCGCAACTTGCCATCTGTCAGAAAAATTTTCATTGGTACGACCGCCCAACTGCAAACGAAAACCTTCATAACGATTATAATCCAACATGTTTAACAAATCTAAATCTAATTTGCCGGATACGGGATAATATCCGTCTAAAAGACGTTTGTATTTATGAAAATTAGCTTCAACATTTTCTTTTTGAGCAAAAGAATCTACAAATTGGTAGGTTCGTAATTCTTTCGGTTTGTATGTTTCGCCTCTCATTTTCTCCCAAAAAGCTTGCGTACGCTTAGTAGCCAAAGGCGAAATTTCCATGTTATATTTAATTTTGTCCGGATAGTTTTCGCCCGGATGCACATCAAGAAACTTTAGCAAATAGTGAGCATAAGTATAATCTAAAAAATCTTTTTTTTGGGTAAACCGCAATGTATCCCCCTTTTTTGTAACGACAATCGAATCTCGCTTTGCGCCCTTTATGACAATCTGTCCACCTATGTTAATACCGTCTTTCTTCTCCGCTTTTTTGATGAACATGGTTACTTCATGCGGAAGCCAAACCTCGTATTTTGGATAAAACTTAAAATCATAATTGGCTTTGAATTGAAATTCCTTATATGTATTTAATGTAAATTTTGCAATGGCCAAACTTTCTTTATCGAGATAAATTTTACCGGAAATCAGCGGTTTTTTAGTGTTTTTATAATCCACCACAATAACCGGACGGTTTTGTATGCTGATAGTGTCGTCAATTTCATAGCGGTAAGTCTTAAATGAAGCATTGGAAAAAGGTCCTGTATAAGAACTGAATAAAAGTTTGTATTGATCATCATAGACATTTTGTCCGGTAAACTGAATCGCCACAAATTCATACAAAGGTTGTTTCAAACCGGCTGTACGAGTCGCAACAACTTCCGCTTTTTCTCTACCGTTGCGCCCGTTGACTTTGGCAATGTTTTCCATAAGCCAAACATACCTGTGTTGCGAGACCTTTTTAAATTTATAAAAAGTAGAATCTAACCGGTAAAGTTTACCGTTTTTATAAATGGTGTCAAAGGCTTCATCTATTTTGTCTGTTTCGCCTCCCACCAAAAATTTCATATACTTGGTAAAAGCATACTTTTTAAGTTTCTTTTGATAATTATTTTTGTTTTTTAGTTTAATGGCTTTTTTCATCAAAGCAATTGCCGGATTGACATACTTACCATTGATAACAACTGCTCCCAACTGCTCAACCGAAGGTTTTAAATAAATTTTATAAAAGTTTTTTGGTTCTTGTATCGTTACTCTTTGCGGTTGATAACCGATAAAATCAACTTTAAAACTATGATAACCTGCAGGTATAATAAATTCAAATTTACCGTCAAAATCCGAGACCTCTCCTTTTCCTTGGTCATAAATAATATTGGCAAAAGCTAATGGTTCGCCGGTCTTGGCATCAAAAACACGTCCTTTAACCGTCTGTTGCGACCATATATTTAATGTAAGTAAAAACAAAACAAAGGCAAATATACTTTTCATAGTATTTTTTTTTAGGCTCTAAAGATAAAAAATTGCTTTCTATTATCTACAAATAGATTGTTTTTTTAGATTTTTTTAAGATTTCTTAATTTTTTTTTCAAGTTAAGTATCAAGTAAACTTTAGACAGCAAAAAAACGCAACAAATATGTAAAAGCATAACAGTCAGTATATTAAACTAGCTTGAACACAAATCGAAACTTTTACAAAATAAAATTTTCAAAAAGAATATTTGAAAAAAAATCTCTGAAACACCAATAAACACAAGCATTTCGGCTGTATTTTGAAAAAAAATACTATATTTGCAACTGTTAAACAGTAAAAATTAAAATTTCACGATTATGAACAAATCTCAATTAGTTGATGCTATGGCTAAAGATGCCGGCATCTCAAAATCAGCAGCTAAAAAAGCTTTAGAATCATTTTTAAGCAATGTTGAAGGCGCCTTAAAAGGTGGTGACAAAGTAGCTTTAATCGGATTTGGAACTTTCTCAGTACAAGCTCGCAAATCTCGTACAGGTCACAACCCTGCTACCGGTAAAAAAATTACCATTCCCGCTAAAAAAGTGGTTAAATTTAAAGCAGGTGCAGGTTTAGCTGACGCTGTTAACTAAAAAACATTAAAACTCAGTTTTTAAGCCGTTTTTTAGTAAACGGCTTTTTTTTGTGCCAATATTTCAGTTTTTTGATATTGGTATTATTTTTGAATTCATCTTAATATACATCATTTAATCTGAGCAACATGAAACTAAGTAACGGTAAAATATTAGTAGCAACACCGGAATTATTAATGAATCACATCTTTAATCAAGGTGTTTTGTTATTGGCAGAACACAATGACAATGGCAGTATGGCATTTATGCTCAACAAGCCTTTGATACTACGGCTAAATGATGTTTTTCCGGAAATCCCGTCCAATATTCAACTATGGAATGGGGGACCGGTTGAAACTTCAAATCTGTTTTATATCCACAATGTACCGGAACTGATTCCGGACGGTATTCTTTTTGACGACTCAAAAGACCTTTATATCGGTGGAGATTTTAATCATATCAAAGATTTGTTAAACAAGGATTTATTAGACGAAAGCAACATCCGTTTCTTCTTGGGATACAGCGGTTGGGCACCCAATCAACTGGAAGACGAAATCAAACAAAAAGCTTGGTTTGTGACCCAAAATGACTTTAATATCTTTGACCTTAATCCGCGAAACATCTGGAAAGAAAAAATTGTGGCAATCAATCCCGAAAATGTTATTTGGAAAAACGCGCCGTTGAATCCTAACTTAAACTGATTTGTACTTCGTTATGAAATTGTAAACAGTTGCTTTTTACATATTGTCGTGATTTTATTTTATTTGTCAGCCATATCCAAAAACTTAATATCCCAAATACCACGCAATTCGCCTTCCTTAAAACCGGTAGCTGCATCATTAGGATATTTTGATTTAATCAGTTTAAGTATTTGCTCGTTTACATCTTGTTCGGGCGCACCGTGACATTTCAAACATTCTTTTTTAAGTTTGATAGGCGCATAAAAATGCACATAGCCTTCAGCATCTTTTTTGACAACCGGTTCTATTGTTTGATGTTCTTCTTGCAATTTTAAATAGTTTTCCAAAACTGCCTTACTGTCAGCGTCCGGTTCACTTTTAGCATTTCTCAATTTGT
>JALVLX010000099.1 GCA_027032855.1 Flavobacteriales bacterium
TATGACAATTTTAATCTGTTTGACGGTAAGGTTTTCTTGCAGATGGCAATGACCAATAACGGTAAAGCAGGAGAAGGTTTTAAAGATGCCAATTTGGAAATAGGTGAAAATTTTTCAGCCAGAGTTGGCACCATACCTTTGTTGAATAAAGATAACAACACTTTGGTTCATGTAGGGCTAAACTTTGCCAATCGTCCTTATAAAGATTTGAAATTCAGACCGGAAAATCACATGGGAGATAAATACCATTATACTTTTCCGGGTGGAAAAAACAGAAAAACCATGGGTTTTGAATTTGCCGGCAATTACCAATCGTTCTCTTTGCAATCGGAGTATAAAACTTTGACGGTTACCAACGATGTCAATAAAAATTACGGTGTCAACAGTTTTTATGTGATGGCTAGTTACATTCTTACCGGAGAACACCGCCCGTACAAACACGGGGCTTTTAGCCGTGTCAAACCCAAAACCGATGTGGAACACGGTGGCTGGGGTGCTGTTGAATTGTTAGCCCGTTTTTCCAAAATGCAAATGTCAAACGATGTGCTTGATGTCAATCCGGCTAATCCGAATGAAGTCAGCAATATAGCTTTTGGGTTTAACTGGTATTTGACGTCACATGTCCGCTTTATGTACAATTACGTTATAACCGATGATAACGATTCAGTCTTAGGTAATTTGTATGGACATTTGTTTAGATTCCAAATGGACTTTTAAAGTTATTACGGATAAGTTTTACGATTTACAAAGGTGTCGCCTCTACGAGGCTCAACGGAGTTTTCTTATTGATACCGTTACAAAGGTGTCGCCTCTACGAGGCTCAACGGAGTTTTCTTATTGATACCGTTACAAAGGTGTCGCCTCTACGAGGCTCAACGGAGTTTTCTTATTGATACCGTTACAAAGGTGTCGCCTCTACGAGGCTTATATGTTTCTGTCATAAAGTCACATATTTAACCCGAAAAATTCACAGAATTTTTCTTAGTTAAAAGTGCACTTCGACAGGCTCAGTAACCTTAGTTGAAAGTTTAGATGTTTTTATTATAAATTTTTATAGCCCAAATTTGGGCTATATAATATTTTTTAAAAGTTAATATAACTTTCTAACTTTCAACATTATAAACTTTAAACTCCACATTATTCATGAATAATGTGGGTTAATACATTTATATATGTGTTCTTCAATCTCTTAAAATATCTAAAACCGGTAATTAAAATTCAACCGCATACGTGTGGCTTCAAATAACCCGGGATTGGTGGTATAGATATGAATTTGCTTGGCATACCAGATATTAAGCTCAGTCCAAAAATTACGACTTATCCGGTAGCCGAGTTTTGTTGACCAACCTTTAAAATTGCTCCCGTATTGCAAAGTATTATCAGCCGGCAAAAGCCAATTGTCTTGTGCCAAAAAATCAATAACCGCATATTTCTCAATATAGGCATACATGATTTTCAAATTGAATTTTCGATAACGCCAACTCACGCCAATATCATATCCGGTTGTTTTGTCACGTAATTTGGTATCTAGCAGGTTTTGGTTCTTATAATTGCTAAAATTCCGGTAGTAATTGGCATACAAGTAATATCTGTATTTGGCAAATAATAAGTAGCGAAACATACCGGCAAAAATGTTAGCATTCAGCGACTTGTCTAAACGCGCATGCATAAAAACGGGACTGAATAGAAAATGATGCCGGTAAATATCAACAGAAGTTCTTAACTGTATAAACGATAAGTTATTTTGCCGGTCAAATGTTGTCGGTGTTTGGGTAAGGTTGTAAGGTGTTTTGCCAAGAATGAAATATCCGGTATTGATTTTTAATTCGCGGATAAAATCTCCGTAAAAATGGATTTTTTTACTGATACCTATACCCTCGGGTTTGATGTCATTATCCCATAAAATTTCGTTTCTTTTCCATAAATTGATGCTGTTTTTCCCTATCCACGCGGTCCACTCTTTCTTGCTGTATTTTATATAAGCTTTGTCTAAAAAAATAGTTTTTTGACTAAAAGCATTACCGAGTTGGACGTAAGGATTACGTGGCTTGCCGATATTTCCGGTTGATAACCTGCCACTAAATGTAAAATTGTTATACAAATACTTGACCCCGAAATTCATTTTAAGCAAAAACCTGTCATAATCTGCTTGGGTGCTGTTATCTGACAAGCGTATATTTCTATTCAATTCCGGACTGGTGCTAATCTGTCCGAATATTTTCAAATTGTCTTGCGTATAGCCGGTTTGTATAATGGCAATTAGTAAGAATGATAAGAAATAGGATTTCATAATATCAGGGCTTTATGCAAATATATGATTTTTATATCTACCGAATAAGAAGGTGTTAATAAGTTGTTGGTTAAGTATAATAAGACCTGCCAGGTTTTCAAAACCTGGCAGGTCTATATAAAAAAAACTTTTAACGTTCAGCTTTTAACTTTCAACTCATTTCATCAACTCCAAACTTCGTTTGATAAAGCGTGTCAACTCTTCGCCTTTTAACAGGTTTTGAGAGAGTTTGGCCAAATCCAAAGCTTGTTGCACATATTCGGCTTGTTTTTTCTTTGCTTTAAGGATTTTTGTCATCCAATCGCTGTTGGTATTGACAATCAAATTATACATACCCGGGAAATCGTTACCGCCAAACATAGCGCCGCCGGTTTGTTGCATTTCTTTAAAACGGCGCATAAATTCGGGTTGTGTGATGATAAACGGCGCAGAGTTTTCGTCCAAATGTTCCAATTGTACGGTAAATTGTTCCGCAGGAATATTTTTCTCTACGATTTCTTTGAGTTTGTTTTGTTCGTCTTCAGACAGTTTTGAAACTTTGGTATCGTCTTTTTTAATTAAATTGTCAATGGCATCGGCATCAACGCGGGCAAATTTGACCGGTTGTTTTTCATCGGAGAGTTCGCTGTTGTCCATTTCCAATTTTTGAAGCAGATGCGCTACGATAGGCGAATCTAGTAACAGTACCAGATAACCTTTGTTTTTAGCTTCTTCAATATAAGCATGTTGCTCTTTAGCATCGGAAGCGTATAGTGCAACAATGTTTTTGTCCTTATCGGTTTGTACCGGTTTGATTTTTTCAATCAGCTCATCAAAAGTGTAATAATTACCGTCTGTATCAGGGAAGAGGTAGAATTTCAGGGCTTTGTCATAAAATTTCTCTTCGGAGAGCATGCCGTATTCGATGATGAGTTTAATATCATTCCATTTTTCTTCAAAAGCTTTGCGGTCTTTGTTAAACAAGCTTTGCAATTTATCCGCTACTTTTTTGGTGATATAACCCGAAATTTTCTTAACGGCGGCATCGGCTTGCAGATAACTGCGCGATACGTTGAGCGGAATATCAGGCGAATCAATCACGCCGCGTAACATTTGTAAGAAATCCGGCACGATGCCTTCTACATTATCCGTTACAAATACTTGATTTTGATAAAGTTGGATTCTATTTTTGGCCGGATCGAGATTCAAATTCAGTTTCGGGAAATATAAAATGCCGGTCAAGTGGAACGGATGATCTACATTCAAGTGAATGTAAAACAGCGGGTCATCATAAATATCAGGATAGAGCTCGTGATAGAAATTTTTATAATCTTCATCGGTCAATTCCGAAGGTTTTTTGGTCCAAGCCGGTTGGGTATTGTTGATGATATTATCAACGATGATTTTTTTAGGCTCTTCATCTTTATTGTCTTCGCTTGGTTGCCATTCGGGGTCGATGATTTCTTTGGTACCGAACTTGATAGGTACAGAGTTGAATTTGTTATATTTGTGCAGTAATTCACTGATACGACTTTCTTCCAAAAATTCGGTAGAATCACCGGCTATATGCAAGATAATTTCGGTGCCATGGTCTTTTTTGTCATCGATTTCTTCCAATTCAAATTCGGGCGATCCGTCGCAAGACCAATGTACGGCTTTGCTGTTTTTTTTGTAGGATTTGGTGCGGATTTCCACTTTGTCAGCTACCATAAAGGCCGAATAAAAGCCTAATCCGAAATGTCCTATAATGCCGGCATCGGCAGCTTGTTTGTCTTTGTATTTGTTTAAGAAATCTTCGGCACCCGAAAAAGCAATTTCGTTGATGTATTTGATGACTTCGTCTTTGGTCATACCAATACCTTGATCGATGACACTCAGGGTTTTGTTGTCTTTATCGAGTTTGACTTCTATTTTCAAGTCTTCGGTATTTCCTTCAAAAGCCCCGATTCTTGCCAAATGCTTGAGTTTGTTGGTGGCATCGGTGGCGTTTGAAATGAGTTCACGTAAAAATATTTCGTGGTCGGAGTATAAAAATTGTTTGATGAGCGGAAAAATGTTGTCCACTGCTACGTTTATTTTACCTTTTGTCATTGTTGCCATAATCTTAATTTTTTTGTTTGTGTTGTGTTTATGACAAAAAAAGTACCAAAGTTTATGGCTGACAAGATGGCAGTAAAATAGGCTATAGAGGAAATAAAGTTATTTGGAAATATAATTCATCTTTGAAATAAAATAGATGTTTTTAATAAAAAATTACAAAAACGAATTAACAATATCTTAAATTATTATAAAAATATTGTTAAAAACAAAATAAATTGCTTGTATATTTCAATTTTG
>JALVLX010000100.1 GCA_027032855.1 Flavobacteriales bacterium
ACTATATGCATCAACAAAAAATGGCTGTCGGGTTTACCTAACGCCAAAGCATGTTGTAAAACTTTATAGTCCACAGGAGAAAAGTCCAAGGCAATAGCAATACGTTTGTACTCCGGAGTACTGAATGTCACATCAATATCTTCATGAGCATGCAGTTTCAATGATTTAACAGATGTTTTTTTGAGCCAAGGTATAAAGATGATATAAAATAAGAGTACGCCGATACCTACTAAAAACAATAGCGTAACTGAAACGGCAAGCCAACCGGGTTGACTGTTTGCAATCCAATTTTTTATTTCGCTGATGACCAGCCAAGTGTTTAAAACGACAATCAATCCGGCAATAAACCAAGATGCGATTTTAGTTTTAAGTGCAATGGCAAAATTACCCAACAATTCTTTGCTACTGACAAAATGTATCAGCGGAATAACCGCAAAGCCTAATTGCAAACTCAAAACTACTTGACTGAAAATCAATAATTTTCCGGTGTAAGATTCGCCTAGCGACAATATGATGAACAAAGCGGGAACGATAGCTAACAGCCGGGTAATCATCCGGCGGATCCAAGGTTGTACCCGAAAATTGACAAAACCTTCCATGATGATTTGTCCTGCCAGAGTACCGGTAATCGTGGAGCTCTGTCCGGCGGCAATCAGTGCAACGGCAAACAATAGCGGTGCCCAATGCGATCCCAAAAGCGGTTCTAATAATTTGTAAGCATCTTGAATTTCAGCTACTTCATACATGCCGGCTTTGTAAAAGGTAGCTGCCGCCAAAATCAAGATAGCGGCATTGACAAAAAAAGCCAAATTTAAGGCAATGGCACTATCGATAAAATTAAATTTTATGGCTTCTTTAATATTTTTGACAGACCTGCCAAACTTCCGGGTTTGTACCAAAGACGAATGTAGATATAAATTATGCGGCATGACTGTTGCGCCTAGTATTCCCAAGGCAATATACAAAGCATCGCTGTTGGGTATTGCAGGAATAAAACCTTTCAAAACCTCACCCGGTGACGGTTTGGCTAATAACATTTCTATTAAAAAAGAAACGCCGATTACCGTAATCAAAACCAGGATAAACGCTTCCATTTTGCGCATACCTTTATTGATTAAGTAAAGCAAAAGGAAGGTATCGAGAAAAGTCAATATGATACCCCAAGACAGAGGTAGTCCGAAAAGCAAATTTAATCCGATTGCCATACCGATAACTTCTGCCAAATCTGTAGCAATGATGGCAATTTCCGCTAAAAAATACAAGGCGATATTAACCGGTTTGGGATATACTTCTCGACACGCCTGTGCTAAATCGCGTCCGTAAACAATACCTAAACGGGCACTTAAACTCTGTAACAAAACCGCCATGATATTTGACATCAACAAGACCCAAATCAAGGTGTACCCAAAACCGCTACCGCCGGCCAAATCCGTTGCCCAATTACCCGGATCCATATACCCGACACTGATTAAATATGCCGGTCCCATAAAAGCCAAAAGTTTCTTGAAGAACCCTTTTTTTTGCAGGGTATCTACGCTTTGGTGTACTTCTTCTAATGACTTGTGTGATTCAGATTGCATTTCTACTGTTCTTGAAAAATCAAATTTACATAAAAAATACCTCCAATAAACAGTTTATTGATAACTTATAAATCACACTTATATGACTTATAAAATTATCTTATAACTTACCGTCTGTGATATACAAACTTTTGTTATTTTTGTGACACAAAATTTAACCCATAAAAAATAAAAAAATGGCAAACATAACATTAAAAGGCAACGAGATTCATACTATTGGCGAATTGCCTGCAAAAGGCACACAAGCGCCTGATTTTAAATTAACAGCAACAGACTTAAGCGACAAAACTTTAGCTGATTTTAAAGGCAGTAAGTTGGTTTTGAATATTTTCCCTAGTTTGGACACGCCTACTTGTGCGGCTTCAGTCAGACGTTTTAACCAATTGGCAACCGGTATGGCAAATACCAAAGTTTTGGCAATTTCCAAAGACTTACCCTTTGCACACAGCAGATTTTGTACCAGCGAAGGTATTGAAAATGTAGTGAATCTTTCCGGTTTTAAATGTAGCGGTTCGTTTGGTAAAGATTATGGTCTTGAAATTATCGATGGTCCTTTGGCCGGATTGTATTCGAGAGCCGTTGTGGTTATTGACGAAAACGGACAAGTGATTTATACACAACAAGTCCCGGAAATAGTTGACGAACCTGATTACGATGATGTTCTGAAAGTATTGAGTTAAGTTAAGTATTAGAGTATCATAAAAAAGTGTCGTTGTTTAGCGACACTTTTTTTATTGTGATAATAAGGAATAGAGGAAGTTGTGATATGAAATTTTCTCAAATCATATTAAAAATTTCAATAAAAACCATAAAAAAAGACCGCTCAAAATTGAACGGTCTATTTTATTTGGCTCCTCCAGCTGGACTTGAACCAGCGACACCCTGATTAACAGTCAGGTGCTCTAACCAACTGAGCTATGGAGGAATGTTTTCGTTTGCGAGTGCAAATATAAAACGATTTCTATAAAATGCAAACAAAAAAATAATTTTTTTTTAAATGAATTCTTTATTACGTCTAATGAGCGCCGTAGGTGCGACACCTTTGTAATGATAACGATAAAGATATACAATTGAGCGCCGTAGGTGCGACACCTTTGTAATGATAACGATAAAGATATACAATTGAGCGCCGTAGGTGCGACACCTTTGTATCATTTAAACAAAAAACCTTAATTTTACCAAAGCAAAAAACACTATTTCAAACATGAAAGTAAAAACCACCTACTACTGTCAAAACTGTGGCACACAATATTCCAAATGGATGGGACAATGCACAACTTGTAAACAATGGAATACGATTGTAGAAGAAGTGGTGTCCAAAAAAGAAGCCAAATCCGGGGTAAAACCCGGTCAAAACAAGCCGGTAAAATTGTCGGAAATAGATACAACAGCCGAATACCGTATTGCTACGCAAAATGAAGAACTAGACCGTGTGCTGGGTGGCGGTATTGTACCGGGGAGTGTTATATTGCTGGGAGGTGAACCCGGTATCGGTAAATCAACATTGATGCTACAGGTGGCTTTGAGATTACCGTTTAAAACGCTTTATATTTCGGGTGAAGAAAGCCCCAAACAAATACGTATGCGCGCCGACCGTATCGGGATTGATTCCGGACAAATGACTTTGTTGTTTGAAACCAACGTGCAAAAAATCCTGCATACTTTGTATGACGAACAGCCCGAAATTATCGTTATAGATTCCATTCAAACTCTTCACACCGATTTGATTGAATCCTCAGCCGGCAGTATTTCTCAAATACGCGAATCGGCAAGTGAGATTATCAAGTATGCCAAGCAAACCAACACACCTGTGTTTATCATCGGGCATATCAACAAAGAAGGACAGATAGCCGGTCCGAAAGTCTTGGAGCACATGGTCGATACGGTCTTGCAATTTGAAGGAGACCGCAATCATTTGTTTCGTATCCTGCGGGCACAAAAAAACCGTTTTGGTGCCACACACGAAATAGGTATTTTTGAAATGTACGCCAAAGGTTTGCGTGAAATTAAAAATCCTTCAAAACTCCTGCTGACCTCACACGATCCTGCTCTGAGCGGTACCGCTATTGCCGTGGCAATGGAAGGTATCCGTCCGCTTTTGGTTGAAGTACAAGCATTAGTAAGTCCTGCTGTTTACGGCACGCCGCAACGCACCACAACCGGTTACGATATCAAACGCCTGCACATGATTTTGGCGGTATTGGAAAAACGTATGGGCATCAAATTGTCCGGTAAAGATGTTTTTTTAAACATTACCGGCGGTATCCGCATTGACGACCCTGCTATTGATTTAGCAGTAGCGGCGGCTATTTTGTCTTCTAACAATGACGTGGCGGTTTCAGCCCAATGGGCATTTATAGGTGAGCTGGGACTAACCGGAGAAGTCCGCCCTGTAACCCGTATAGAACAACGGCTATCTGAAGCTGCCAAACTCGGTTTTGAACGCGTCTTTATGTCAAAGCATAACAAAATCAATCCGAAAAATTTTGCCATCGAAATGAATGGTATTGCTGAGGTTAAAGATTTGGGGTATTTATTGTAGAGACGAAAATTTTTCGTCTCAGTTAAAAGTTTATAAGGTTTATAATGTTATAATGTTGAGACGTTTTGGCAATACGTCTTTTTTAAATATAATCAGACCCCGAAAGGATGATATTATTATTAATAGTCATCAATTCCGTTGAGCACCGTAGGGGCGATACCAAGTTTGATTTCAGATTAACGATTTTCGATTTCAGATTTTTGTAAAGCTCCGTTGGAGCGACCTGTTAGTAGTAGATGAAAAAAATAGAAAACTACCATTGAGTGCCGTAGGTGCGACACCAAGTTTGATTTCAGATTTCAGATTAACGATTTTCGATTTCAGATTTTTGTAAAGCTCCGTTGGAGCGACCTGTTAGTAGTAGATGAAAAAAATAGAATACTACCATTGAGTGCCGTAGATGCGACATCTTTGTAATTGTAAGGTAGTAATACT
>JALVLX010000101.1 GCA_027032855.1 Flavobacteriales bacterium
GTCTAGCAGAACGCATCAATTTCATCTTAAAACATTATAATATTGCAGCAGGAGATTTTGCTGATAAGTTGGGAATCCAAAAAAGTAGTGTTTCCCACCTACTCTCCGGACGCAACAAACCTTCTTTTCAATTTTTGATTAAATTATTAAAAGCTTTTCCGGATATTAACCTCAATTGGTTTATTTCGGGAGACGGCGATATTTTTAAAAATACCGCGCCTATTCCCGAATATGAGAATCTCACGGATTTTGAAAAAATAGAAAAAAATGAGACTAAAGAAGAAATTCTGCCGGAAGATATCCCGCAAAAAAAAATGGTAGATAAAACAAGTTCAAATACCAATGTGGAAAACATCATTATGGTGTATGGAGATGATACTTTTAAAATTCTAAAAAAGTCTTAGCCCATAATTGTTGCTATAATCTTACGATTACCGGCATTGTTTCTAAACTCACATAAGAATATACCCTGCCACTGACCAAGGTTGAGTTTACCGTTAGTAACCGGTATAGTTACATCAGTTCCAATCATAGCCGCTTTGATATGTGCCGGCATATCATCACTGCCTTCTATTGTATGACGATAATAAGGCATATCTTCTTTAACAATATCATTGAAGGCAGATTCTAAATCTTCTCTGACAGTCGGGTCAAAATTTTCATTAATCATAATACTGGCTGAGGTATGCTGAATAAATAAATGTAGTAAGCCTGTTTGCGGTAACATCTCTCCCACTTCATTTTCTATAATGTCCGTTATCAGATGGTATCCACGTGAATGTACAGGTAAAATTATTTTTTTTTGTTTCATGTTATTATTGTTTTAAGCGATTGAAACCGAACAGCTTATGCAATTTAATTTGTTCTGCAATATCATCCGGAACCAAGTTTTCCCAACCGTCTATACCTTTTTGAATTTTTTCAATCAATTCACGATTATAAGTACTCAACAGTTTTTCATCGTAATCTGAAATATCAACAAACTTATCATCATTTTTAAAATATTCAAATAAATCCTGCATTTTTTTGTCTAAAACAATATTACGACTACAAACAACTTGCTTTTGATTTCGTTCTTTGTATGGATAAATATAGAGTTTCATTTTCTTATGAAACAATTTACCCATAGCTTCCAATATACCGCCACTCAAATGTTGGTAATAACTCTCATCAAACAGTTTTACCAAGTGATTTGTCCCGATTATTAACCCTAAACGTTCTTGGGTAAAACCTGAAAAATACTCTGACAAACGATAATACTCCTTAAAATTTGTTACCATTACCATCTGATTTAGAGAGCTTAACAGATTTACTCTATCCAAGAAATCTTTTTCATTGATATCATCACCACCATTGGTTAAGTTGTCCAAAGTCATTTCTATAATCAAATCCGTTTTTTCGGGATTGACATCTTCTTCTTCTTTAAATTTGGCCAAACCTTTTTCAAGCATATCAAGTGCTAACTTCGTTACCGGACGAAAACTACCTCGAAGTGCCAAAATATTTTTTTTGTACAATTCGTCAGCCGGCAATAAATTATAACCATCCGGTCCAAACATAACGGCATCTGTAAAACCGTTTTTGACTAACAACAAACTCATCAACCGGTTATCAACAAAAGCAAATCGCGGACCGGAAAAATTGATCATATCGATTTCTATTTTGTCCTTATCGATATAATCGTAAAGTGAGGCTAACAGATCTTTCGGATTGTCATTGTGATAAAAAGCACCGTATATCAGGTTCACCCCCATCTTACCGAGCGTCACTTGCTGATGTTTGGCATCATTCTCGTGAAAACGAACATGCAATATAATTTCGTTGTATTCTTCATACGGACTTAGTTGAAACCGGATACCGACCCAACCGTGCCCTTTAAATTTTTTAGCAAAATCAATGGTGGCTACGGTATTGGCGTAACTGAAATAAAATCTATCGGGAAATTGTTTACGGTCAATACGCTCTTCCAAAAGATTGATTTCGTTTGCCAACATTTTTTTGAGACGGGTTTTGGTAACATACCGTCCGTCTACTTCCCGTCCATAGATGGCATCACTAAATTCTTTAGAGTAAGCAGACATAGCTTTGGCAATAGTCCCCGACGAAGCGCCGGCTCTAAAAAAGTTACGCGCCGTTTCTTGCCCGGCACCTATTTCGGCAAACGAGCCGTAGATATTTTGATTGAGATTTATCTTTAAAGCTTTCTGCATCGGCGTTGGTGCCGACTTCAACTCTATATCACCCTTTAATTTTACAGGCATCCTATTTTAATTTTTGCCAAAAATAGTAAAAACAGATTGATTTTGATAAAATCCACTTAAATTTTGTAAAAAAAAACTGTTATTCCATGACTTCTCCGTTACTGCACGATTGTATTCCGCGCGATTCCATCGTGATAAATAATATTACATAAATATATTAAACACTAAAACTTCAATCAAAATTACCACAAAAAAACTTTGTATAACAATTTTCTTTTTAGACCACTCCCAATTATAACTAACAATACCCCAAGCAAGTATATATAAAATGGCAAAAGCCGTATTGTATAAAACAAAAGCCATATCTCCTCCCGACTTACTTCTTAACCATAAAAATAACAACAGATACATAAAAATCTGTGGAATAATTACTGCTAACACAACGTTCTTGCTATTCATAATTCATTATAAGTCAACCACGTTACCGCACGATTGCATCGTGTGGTAAATTATTCTATATATTACCTTACCAACATTTATAAATATTGATAAACAATACAAATATACTGTTTTTTTAGTATGTCCCGTCAAGGTCAGAAGACCTCGACGGAGCTTTCAGAGCATTGATAGTAAATTGACTTATATACATCAAAAACTACCGCACGATAAGTTTCGTGCGGTAGTATAAAAAGTGTGAATTAGTCTTAATCTAAAATCTATTTTACATCTTCCCCACTCGATTCTTCATTTTTTTGCTCTGCTTCAGTATTTTGTGTAGTAGCTTCTTTGTTTAAAACCGGCTTAACTTCTTCAACCGGCATATTTTTGGTTGCTTTAAAAATCAAACGCAATAGTTTGCTCAACGATTCTTCTATATCTTTGGTTTCCAACAATATTGTAATATAAAGATTCGAGTTTTTCAAAGAAATTTCATCTTTTTGAATACGCAAAACTTGTCTGTTAATGTTTTGTTCTATCGTTGTTTCCAAATTTGTGCCCTTATAGAGTTCACGTAACCCGTTAAAGTCTTTGTTAACCAATGCTTTTTGTATATCATTCATTGCGTTAACCATTACATTTCTAAGTTGTTCCAAATCTTGTTTTTGTCCGGCGGTCAATTCACTATGTTGATTATCAACATATTCCTTAGTAGTTTTGCTGATAAAGTGCATAGATTGAATCAAATCTTGAATTTTGTCTAGCAACTTGATGTAGTTATTGCTGATTACAATATCTTTATCATTATAACTTTTGACTATATAATATAATTTGTCACGCAGCTTACTACCTTGCTTATAGAGTTTTTTTACACTCTTATCATTCTTTTTAAGCAAGTCCAAATTGTAAGTATTCAAACCATCTATCGTGTTGGCATACAACTTGTTAATATAGCCAATCACTTTATTGATATTCTTCAAACTTTCGGCAATCAACAACTCTGTTGATTTTTGTGCATCAATAGCTTGTTCTCCTTCAAAATCAAAAATTTCGTCTTTTTCTTCTGCCACTTCTTCGTTGTGTTTACGTTGACTACGATACAACATATATATTTCTGCCACAAACATAACGAGTGCCAAATAAAATCCGAATTTAAAAATCAATACGGCAAAAGTAAAGGCAATCAAGAATGCTGATAAAGCTGTCATAAACCACCCGCCAATCACGTTAATCACCCCGGCAATTCTGTAAACCGCACTTTCACGTCCCCAAGCACGGTCAGCCAACGATGCCCCCATGGCTACCATAAAGGTAACATAAGTTGTTGACAAGGGTAAGTGCATAGAGGTTGCAATGGAAATCAAGATGGCGGCTACCAACAAGTTAACTGATGCCCGAATGGTATCAAACTCCGGAGTATTTTTAGTAACCTTAATAGCCGGTGTTCTAAAACGGTTATCAATCCAAACTTGGGTTGATTTAGGCAAAATTATAGAGAACCCGTTATTGATCCCCATAGCTGCTTTAACTACAGCACGAGATACGGGATTAGCTTGAAAACGTTCATCTTTACTACCTTGTGAGGATAAATCGATGGCAGTTTTGGCCACTTTTTGAGCTTTACTCGAAAACCATAAAGTAAATACCATAATTGTTCCTGCTGCAATTAGGAAGATAATCGGCGTAGGCACTTTTTTACCAAGCACTGTCATCATAAACTCGGTAGCCGGTTGTCCTGAAGCCATCCAAGCTTCATACGAATTGTAACCGGCAATAGGCACCCCGATAAAGTTTACCAAATCATTCCCGGCAAATGCCAATGCCAATGAAAATGTTCCTAACAAAATTATTATTTTTAAGACGTTGATATTGAACATCTTAATCAACACAAATGAAAC
>JALVLX010000102.1 GCA_027032855.1 Flavobacteriales bacterium
AACTGTGAAACTGACTTCGTAGCTAAAAATGACGATTTTGTCAATTTGGCTAACAAAATGGCTGATATTGCTTTGGATTACAATACAAAAGAAGAATTCTTAGCTGCCCCGTTTGAAGACGGTACTATTGGTGATAAAGTTATCGAACAAACCGGTGTTATCGGTGAAAAAATTGAAATCGGTGATTTCAAATCATTAGAAGCAACTTTCGTTGGTTCTTATGTACACGCTAACAAAAAAATTGCTGCATTAGCCGGCTTATCAAAAGCTGTTGATAATGCTACTGAAGTTGCCAGAAATGTTGCTATGCAAGTTGCTGCCATGAAACCTATGGTTTTAAGCTATAAAGATTTCACACCCGAATTCTTGGAAGCTGAAACCGGAGCGCGTATTGCTGCTATCGAAAAAGAAAACATCGAATTAGGTCGTTTAGGCAAAACCTTGAAACACGTTCCTAAATACATTTCAAAAGCACAATTACCCGACGAAGTTATCGCTCAAGCTAAAGCTGATATCGAAGCGGAATTGAAAGCACAAGGAAAACCTGAAAAAATTTGGGATCGTATTGTGCCGGGTAAATTGCAACGTTTCATCGATGACAACACCACTTTAGATAAAGAAGCTTGTTTGTTAGATCAAGACTATATCAAAGATGGTAACATGACTGTTGATGTTTACGTTAAAAGCATTGACCCTGAATTAGAAATTACCGGATTCCAAAGAGTTGGTTTGGGAGACTAAGAGTGATTTTTCATGATGTAAAAAACGACCGCCTCCGGCGGTCGTTTTTTTTAATTAAAGAAAATCCAACGGGCTCCAAAACGTATGTTAAAGTCACGGTACGGTTGTATGGGAGCTACGTAATAACCGGGGTGATCTTGAGTAAGCAGGGCATTGAGATGCTCTAACTTGAAATACAATTTGAAGCGCTTGACCTTGAAGTTAATGAAAAAATCCACAATGGGATAGCCTCCTATTTTTTGATAATTCTGGACCACAAAATCCGATAAAACCGGATTGTATGCTTTGGCATAAAAACTCTCGAAATATTTAGCTGTCAAACCGCTTTGCACATACAGATTGTGCTGATAGTAATAATGTGAATAAAACAAACTACTACGCAAAACATAAGACGGCAATGACAATATTTGACTGCCACCCAATACTTTTTGCACCAAAACATCACCCGAAATACCCCAGTGTTTATAACGGTAATCGTTTTGATATTTTAGAGCCGTGTATTTAACACCTGATGCACTTTGTTGCGGTAAAGAATCTTGCGCAAAAAACGTATAATTGTTTACGATAATTTGATTGACCGATAGCTTTCCAAAAGTTTTATGCGACAATTTTGCCTGTAATTTTTGGGTCAATTCGTTTTTAAATTCGGGGTGATACCAATTGAATTTATCATAACCGCTTTGGTACAAAATATATTTAAAATCCGGTCTTTTGGTTATACTTTTGAGTTGTGCCGACAACACAAAGTCCTTGGGCAAATCATAAGATGCTTTAGCATTGAGGTAATATCCGGCGATATTGTTGGTAAAACCGATGTTGAGCTGTCCGTCCAGCAATAATTTTCCCAATTTAACACGTAATGTATTGTCTAAAGATAAATCATTATACTCCAAAAATTTAGGATACGTCTGTCCGTTTAAAGTTTTTGTATCTGCAAAATTGTAGAATTGATACAAATAGCGCACCCCACTTTCCAATTTGAAACGCTTTATCTTAAATTGCAAACCTGAAAAATTTTCAAAAACCCGCAAATTAAGACTGTCTTTTAAGTTTCCGCTTACCTGAGAACTGTTTCCTATTATATCATTAGGTTGATTCTGGGTAAACTGATACATATTGTATCGGTAAGTTGTACGGTTAACCAGCAAAAATTTATTTTTTAAAATGCCATAAGATTGCCCTACAAACAAACGGCGTTTTTTGAGTTCATTTTCTGCGTCATTTAAGTTGACCTCAATCCTTCCACGGTCTTTAAAATCTTTACCCGGGTTTTCAAATTGCGTCACATACTTGATACCACCGTTTTCTTCATTGGTTTTATTGTACGTAAAATAATAGGTTTTAAGCCGGTAGCGTTCATTTTTTGAAGTGTAATAAAGATTGATAAAAACTCTATCGCTTTCTGCTATACTTCTTTGATACAAACCTAACGAACTTAAACCGCGATATCCGGCAGCCACATTAAAACGGGGCGTTATATTCGTAGCAAAAACAGAATTAACTACCTGCCCTTGTTTCACCCCACTGATGTAGCTCAAATCAGAATATGGCGTAGGTGTTCTAAAGAAAGGGACTTGCGAATGTTTCCAATAATCGGTCAATTTACTATCTGCTACAAATCCGGGACGAATATCTTCCGTTTCAATATCAAAATCCAACCGGGTAAGCGGTTGCCCGATATTTTGAAATGTCAAATACGTAAAATCATCTTTATACAAAGGATTAAATCTGTAAGAATCTCTTATTGTAAGCGTCGTGTCAACAGCAACCGTATCATTTTTTACGGTAAAAATTTTATATCTGTCTGCAGGCAAAATAACAACCCTTCGTTTGATACTGTCTTTTTGGGCTCTGTTTCTTTCTTTTCCTTCATTTGGAAAATTAAATCTTCCGCCATCACCTTTTTTGCCTTTTCCTTTGATCAGCTGACCGGACACACTCAGATGAATTAACAATATTAATATGGTAAAAAGAAATCTTTTCACTTACATAGTTTTAATAAACAAATTTACAATTTTTATACGAGCCAAATTCACAAGCACAATTTAAACTGAAAACCGATTGCAAAAGCAACCGGTTTTTAGTTTTATTGTTGTTTTTTAAAATTCTCAATACCCTTTTTGAGCCATTTGTAATAAACATCCACTTCGGGGGTATAGCCGATTGGCTCATTCATATTTTTACCTTCATGATTTTCTATCACATAAAGCGGTTGTGAATTATTTTTATACTTATAAGTTTCAAACTCACTCCATTTTTGTCCAACTGTAGTAACTTTATCTCCGGTATATTTTGAAATGTATTGTTTGTCTTCCGGCAATTTCGTGCGTTCGTCAACAAAGAGTGACACCAAAACCACTTCGTTTTTAAAGATAGGTAAAATTTTATCTTTACTCCAAACATTCTCTTCCATCAAACGGCAATTTTGACAAGCACGTCCGGTAAAGTCAATCAATAAAGGTTTGTTGACTTTTTTGGCGTAAGCCATAGCCAAATCGTAATCTTCAAAAGCAACAATATTGTTTGGTCCGTATTCAGCACCTTCCGGCAAAGCTTGTTCGGCATGAGCAGACCCCTGACCGGAATGTAGTGTATATCCTACGCCAAATTTAGACTCTGCATACTTCATTGGTGGCGGAAAGCCACTGATAACATTTAGTGGTGCCCCCCACAATCCGGGCAACATATACAAAGCAAATGACAGAGTAAATAATCCGAATAAGAATCTGAAAACACTTAAATTTTCAACCGGCGCATCGTGTGACAAACGAATTTTACCAAACAGATACATTGCCATAGTTATGGCAATAGCTATCCAAATGGCAATAAACAATTCGCGGTGTAAGAAATGCCATTTGTTGACCAAATCAGCGTTAGATAAAAATTTGAAAGCAAACGCTAATTCAATAAAACCGAAAATCACTTTAACACTATTGAGCCAAGCACCTGAACGGGGTAATTTTTCAAGTAATACAGGGAAAAATGCCAAAATCCCAAACGGAATAGCAATACCCAATCCAAAACCAAGCATGGCATACGTCAATGAAGTAGCACCTCCGGCACTATTGGCAACGTTACCCAATATAAATCCTAAAGCCGGACCGGTACAAGAGAATGATACAATCACTAAAGTCAATGCCATAAAAAATCCGGCTAAAATTCCGCCTTTGTTAGATTGCTTGTCGGCAGAACTAACCCAAGATTGGGGAATTAAACGAACCGGATCGAGTTTCTCAACCCCAAATAAGTTTAACGCAAACAAAATAAAAATGGCAAAAAAGAACATATTCACCCAAGTATTGGTAGCCATAGCGTTAAACATGGTGCTATCAACTTTTTCCAATAAATGGAACGGCAAACTGAACACTACGTAAATCAATACGATGGAAAGCGCATATACCAAAGCATTACGTTTGCCTTGCCCGGCACTTTTCTCGTTTTGCTTGGTAAAAAAGCTGATGGTTAATGGAATCATAGGGAAAACACAAGGTGTCAGCAATACCAATAAACCGGCGATAAATGCCGTCCAGAAAATACTCCAATCCGTTTTTTTCTCAGGCTGTACCGGCACCTCACCGGCTTCGGTTACTTTTTCGCCTTCTACTTCATCTTTAGGAACCGGAACCGGAGTGTATTTACCTCCCTCTGTCAAATCTTTATCTGCTTCTGATTTATCAGTAGCAGAATCTGTTTCGTCTGTTTTTGATAATTGCTCTGTTTCGTCAGACTTTTTTTGAACTTCACCGACTTGTTCTTCTTTTGA
>JALVLX010000103.1 GCA_027032855.1 Flavobacteriales bacterium
TTTATCATATTTAAAACGTAGCGCTACAACTTTTTCGTTTCTATGATTTTCAAATTGTAATGATATTTTTTGTTTAATTTTCATCTGGTTATAAAAAATCTTGTGTGCTTCTAAATATAAAAAAAAATTGTTTCTAAACAATTACAGGAATATATTTTGTTGAAACATAAACAGTTAGGTTTATTTAGAGACTTGTGCTTAAACCTTATTTGCCTCCAAAGTTTACTGTAAAAGATGTTATTTAGCCAACTATTTTCCGGCATTCATAATGATAGGTAACCCGTCTTTACCACCAACAATAATCACTTTTGAATTGGGTGATTCTGACAATTTTAAAGTTGCTTCAATACCTTTCCAACGCAAAAGTTTGTCGGATATACCCATGGATACAATATCTTGGAAGTCTTTAATCCCTTTAGCTTCAATACGTTTACGTTCGGCTTCTTTCTTTTCTTTTTGCAAACGGTATTCATATTCCAGGGCTTCCTGTTGTTGTTTCAATTTTCGTTCAATAGCATTTTTGATGGTGGCAGGCAGAGTAACATCACGTACCAAAACATTCTTCAGATGTACAAAGTTGTTATTTAAGATTTTATTGGTTTCATCAAAAATTTCTTGCGTAATAGCCTCTCTTTTGGTCGAATAAATTTCTTCCGGAGTGTAACGGCCTACAACGTTTCTTGTAGCGGAGCGAACAGCCGGTTTAATAACATCGTCTATATAACTCAAGCCGCGAAGTTTAACCAATTTGGCCAAATCCTTATGACGCGGTTGGAACCAAACCGTAGCATCTAATTGAATATCCAAACCGTTGGACGACAACACTTTCATGCTTTCAAACAATTGTTGTTGCTTAACATTGATTTTATAAACTTTATTCCAAGGTGCAACAAAATGAAAGCCTTCACTCAAAGGAATTTGGGTGGTATCAACACCGCTCCCAAAAGTTTCATA
The DNA here is from genome assembly GCA_027032855.1 of Flavobacteriales bacterium. Lineage (GTDB taxonomy): Bacteria > Bacteroidota > Bacteroidia > Flavobacteriales > Flavobacteriaceae > WGBX01. The sequence goes on from JALVLX010000103.1 coordinate 955, forward strand.
CAAGACACCTTTATAACCGGTTTCAATAGTTGTCATCGAGGACAGGGCTAGGATAAATAATACAAAAGCAAAAATTCCGGCTGTAATACCAAATTTTATTTTGTTGTCAATTTTCTGATATGTTTCCATAAGTAATACTATTTTAATTTGAGTAAAAATACAAAAAAATCATTGTTTAGCAATAAAAATCATGGATTTTTTATATTGTAATGATTCCTAAAATTCTTTAAAAATTAGAAAAAAAATTGTAGCTTTGCTTAATGCAATAAGCTTATTTCTAATAAAAAAGTAAACTAAAAAAAGACTATTTAATTTAATATGAAGCCATTACAAAAAAGATTATCAGAATATCGACTACCGCAAATGTTTATGGAACAGGGTATTTATCCTTTTTACCACCCTATTGAAACAGGACAAGACACGGAAGTTATTCTAAGTGGTAAGAAAACATTGATGTTCGGTTCTAACAGTTATTTAGGTCTTACCCGCCATCCTGAATTAGTAGAAGCTGCCAAAAATGCTTTAGAAAAATATGGTACCGGAGCATCCGGCTCACGTCTTATGAATGGGAATCTGGATTTACATGAAGCTTTGGAAGCAAATTTGGCAGAATTTGTAGGTAAAGAAGCAACAACGGTTTTCAGCACCGGCTTTCAATCTAATTTAGGAAGTATTCCAGCCCTTGCCGGACGAAACGATTATATATTGATAGATGAAAAAAACCACGCTTCAATCATTGAAGGTACCCGTTTGTCATTTGCCAAAATAGTCAAATTTCGCCACAACGACATGAAAGACCTTGAAAAACGCCTGCAAAACATGGATCAAAGCCGGGTTATCTTAATTGTTGTTGATGGTGTTTTCAGTATGGAAGGCGATATTGCACCGTTGGACAAAATAACCGAACTGGCAGACAAATACAATGCTTCGGTATATGTGGATGATGCTCACGCACTAGGTGTTTTAGGCAAGAATGGTGCAGGTTCGGCTGACCATTTTGGCGTAACCGGTAAGGTTGATGTTATTATGGGCACTTTTAGCAAATCTTTAGCCTCTTTAGGAGGTTTTGTTGCCGGTAGCAAAGATACTATTAACTACTTGAAGCACAATGCGCGTGCTTTGTTGTTTAGTGCCAGTATTCCGCCGGCATCTGCTGCTACGGTTTTAAAAGCTCTAGAGATTATTAAACGCGAACCCGAACGTATAGAGCGCTTGTGGAATAACACAAATTATGCAAAAAAATTATTAACCGAAAACGGCTTTAATATTGGCGAAAGCACAACCCCGATTATACCTATCCTTGTGGGTGATGATGTCAAAACCTATAAATTGGCAACCTTGATGTTGCAAAACGGGGTGTATGTCAATCCGGTTGTGCATCCGGCAGTTGAAAAAGGTAAAGCAATTTTGCGCTATTCGCTAATGGCGACACATACCAAAGAACAGATTGAGCGTTCTGTTGAAGTGCTTATCAATTCTTCAAAAAAGCTTTAACTAATAAAAAACACAGCTATGGCAACTTTTGAAATCAAAGATGTTCAAACCAAAAAAGACTTAAAAAAATTCATCAGTTTTCCTGATCAACTATACAAAGGCAATCCTTACAGGGTGCCACCGCTTCATGATTTTGAAATTTCAACGCTGGACAGAACCAAAAATCCCGCTTTTGATTTTTGTGATGCTAAATATTGGCTAGCCTACCGCGATGGTAAAATTATAGGTCGTATAGCAGGAATTATCAACCGGAAATCCAATGAAATTTGGAATGAAAAGAACGTGCGTTTCGGCTGGATAGATTTTATTGAAGACCAAGAAGTGGCTGAAGCGCTTCTCAATAAGGTGATAGAGTGGGGGAAAGCGCAAGGTATGACCGGCATACACGGTCCGCTGGGTTTTACCGATATGGATTTGGAAGGTATGCTTGTTGAAGGTTTTGAAGAATTGTCAACTCAAGCGGAAATTTATAATTATCCTTACTATCCAAAATTTATGGAAGCGTTTGGGTTTCACAAAGATACCGATTGGTTGCAAATGGAATTGGATTTGAATATCAAAGAAGTCCCCGAAAAAATTAAACGCATTTCAAAACTCATTCAACAAAAATACGGTCTCACATACAAAAAGTTTAAAAGTGCCAAGCAAATCAAGCCCTATGCGCAACAACTTTTTGAACTTATAAATCTGTCGTACAATGACTTATACGGATTTGTACCCTTAACACAAAAACAAATTGATTATTATACTAATTTGTATTTTGGTATGGTCAATCCGAAATATGTCGGCATGGTGGTTGACAAAAATGATCAACTAATTGGGTTTGGATTGGGCTTCTTGTCTTTGTCCAAAGCCATGCAAAAAGCCAAAGGAAAAATGTTGCCTTTCGGGTGGTTTCATTTGCTGAAAGATATGTATTACAACGACACAATTGACCTGCTCTTGCATGCTGTTCATCCGGATTATCATGGCAAAGGCGTGCCGGCGATTTTTTACGAAAACATGACACAAGCTTGTATTGACAATGGGGTGACTAAAGCCATTACCAGCCATATTTTGGAAGACAATAAGCCTTCCTTGCAAATGTTTAAAAATTTTAAACACCGTCAACACATGCGTCGTAGAATTTATGCCAAAGAATTTTAACCCCATGTCATAAAACGATGTTGAATTTATATAAAAAATTAAGTCTTGTGGATGTGGTTAACTTTATATTTTGGTTAGCCATTTTCATTTTTTATCTCATCAGTTTTCCGGTTTCGGAGTTCAAAATGCATGGATTTTTGTTGCTTGCCGGCTTATTAATTTTTCAAATTATCATTGTCAAAATCAGAAGCAATTTGCAACCAACCAAAGGACAAAAACTCCTGCTACTCATTTACCCTGTTGTGTTTTTAGTGATGATTTTTGATGGTATTCATTTGGTGCTACCCTACATCAATTCTAATGTTTACGACCATGAGCTATATCAAATTGATCAGCGGATTTTGGGTGTCAACCCAACTGTTTGGATTGAAAGTTATATCAACCCGTATCTGACCGAATTGATGTACATTTTGTATTTCTTTTATTTCCCGATGCCTTTGATTATCTTGGGATATTTATACCTTCAAAAGAATTATAAAGCACTGGACAAAGCTTTTGTATTTATGTTTGTCACTTATTATGGCGCTTATTTACTCTATTTTTTGGTACCGGCTCTCGGACCAAGGTTTTATCCGGAATTGGTCGCACAACAAAAGGTTTCTCTTGACGGTTTATGGCTGACGGATATAATCAGAGACACAATCAGTTCGTTGGAACACAATAAATTTGATGCTTTTCCAAGTTTGCATGCAGCTATCAGTTTGGCTGTCATAATCTTAGTGGCGCAATACAGAAAAAAATGGCTTTGGTTTTTTGTTCCCGTATTGATTGGCATTTTGATTTCATTGATTTATTGTCGCTACCATTATTTTATTGATATCATCGGTGGTGTTGTTTGGACATTAATCGCTTTTGCGATAACCGAAAAGTATTACGATAAATTATATCAGAAATATTTTGTAGCTTTTTTAAAGTAGCAAGTAGAGACATTGCATGCAATATTTTAATTGAAATTTTTCTCAATTCATCAAATTAGAAGCAGGATTATAATATGAAGTAGAAGTAAGCATCAAAAAAACAAAATAATCAATGAAGCACAACAAATCATCAATTCATCAAATTTAAAGCAGGAATATAAGTTTGAAGCGCAAAATATCCATTAAAAAACAGATTAATCAATGAAGTACAACAAATCATCAATTCATCAGTTCCTAAAACAAATAGATTTTGATTGGCGAGATATCCACACTTACGTTTTGCTGTTAAGTGCGCCGGTTTTATTGACAATTTACCGTTATCATGCATATCCCGGTTTCTTCATGCCGGACTTTGAATTCGGATTACCGGCTGACCAAAACCTGCATATCAATCAGTTTATCCGTTTTTTCGGATTGTTTTTTGTGTTACCGGTTGTTTATGTCAAGTTTGCCATGCACAAAAACTTGAAAGATATCGGCTTGGGCTTAGGCGATATTAAAACCGGATTGAAAGTTTTATTGGTATTAATTCCCTTTATTGTTATAGCCATTTTTTTTGTTGCCGATATGCCCGATGTACGTTCTGAATATCCCCTAGCCAAATCTTTGTTACACGATCAAAGTAGATTGTCGTTTTATGAAATATCGTATGTTATTTTTTACTATATCGCATGGGAATTCTATTTTCGCGGTGTATTAATTTTTGGATTAAAAGACAAATTTGGCGCATTTAGTGCCATTCTTATTCAAACCATTTCATCTTGCTTGGTGCACATCGGAAAACCTGAAGGAGAAATCATCGGGTCTATTATTGTAGGGGTGGTTTTTGGTGTCATCGCTTTAAGGACAAAATCAATTTGGTATGTTTTTATCCTTCATGCTTTGATTGGCGTTTTGACCGATTTGTTTATTATCTATTAGTAGCAAGCGGACCGTAGTGACGTCCCGCTCCGACAGAAGTCGGAGGAAAACGTGATTGCAATGCATCATGAACACTCTGCTACTTTTTCCTCACTCCTCATTCCTCATTCCTCACTCCTCATTCCTCACTCCTCATTCCTCACTCCTCACTCCTCACTCCTCACTCCTCATTCCTCACTCCTCACTCCTCATTCCTCACTCCTCACTCCTCACTCCTCATTCCTCACTCCTCATTCCTCACTCCTCATTCCTCACTCTTCATTCCTCACTCCTCATTCCTCACTCCTCATTCCTCATTCCTCATTCCTCATTCCTCACTCCTCATTCCTCACTCCTCATTCCTCACTCCTCATTCCTCACTCCTCATTCCTCACTCCTCATTCCTCACTCCTCACTCCTCATTCCTCATTCCTCATTCCTCATTCCTCACTCCTCATTCCTCACTCCTCATTCCTCATTCCTCACTCCTCATTCCTCATTCCTCATTCCTCACTCCTCATTCCTCACTCCTCATTCCTCACTCCTCATTCCTCACTCCTCATTCCTCATTCCTCACTCCTCATTCCTCACTCCTCATTCCTCACTCCTCATTCCTCACTCCTCATTCCTCACTCCTCATTCCTCACTCCTCATTCCTCACTCCTCATTCCTCATTCCTCATTCCTCAATATATTAAGGTACTTCAACCGTATTGACAATTTTATTGATAATATCTTCGCTTGTCATGTTTTCGGCTTCTGCTTCATAAGTCAACCCGATACGGTGACGCAATACATCATAAACCATTGCTCTGACATCTTCAGGAATGACAAAACCGCGTTTGTTGATAAAGGCATAAGCTTTGGAAGCGGTTGCCAAATTGATACTGGCACGCGGTGATGCACCGAAATTGATTAAGGGTTTTAAATCGTCTAATCCGTAGCGTTCCGGATAACGGGTCGCAAATACAATATCTAAAATGTATTGTTCAATTTTCTGATCGATATAAATATCTTTGACTATTTCACGGGCTTTTAAAATTTGATAAACCGAAGTAACGGCTTGCACTTGGTTCATATTACCTTGTAAGTTACGACGCATGATTTCCAATTCCTCTTTTTGAGTTGGATAATCGATGATGGTTTTAAGCATAAAACGGTCAACTTGTGCTTCAGGTAAAGGGTAAGTTCCTTCTTGTTCCACAGGGTTTTGAGTGGCCATTACCAAGAAAGGCTCTTCAAGTTTGTAAGTTTCTTCACCAATGGTAACTTGACGTTCTTGCATGGCTTCGAGCAAGGCAGATTGTACTTTGGCAGGCGCCCGGTTGATCTCGTCGGCTAATACCAAATTGGCGAAAATCGGTCCTTTTTTAACTTCAAATTTGTTTTCTTGCATATTGTAAATCAATGTACCGATTACATCAGCCGGCAACAAATCAGGCGTAAATTGAATACGACTGAATTTGGCACTGATAGCTTTTGCCAAGGTGTTGATTGCTAACGTCTTTGCCAATCCGGGAACCCCTTCAAGTAAAATATGTCCTTTTCCTAATAAACCTATAAGCAAGCGGTCAATCATTTTATCTTGTCCGACAATTACTTTGTTGATTTCAAACTTAAGCACATCTATAAATGTGGCTTCCTGTTGAACACGTTCATTGATTTCGTTAATATTAATATTTTCCATACCAAATTGTTTTTTCAATGCAATTTTACAACAAAATTATGCCAAGTAATGTTAAGATATTTAAAATTAGCATAATTTTAAGATTTATCTCAAAAAAATGTTATAAAGACTGACAAATTTGCAGTTATTTTGACTAAGTTGGTATTAAATATTATCGCACCTATGGTGATTTATATTATGTCTTTAAAGGCATTCGTGCTTTAGGCACTAAACTTAAGTCCGAAAATTGCCCGTCCAAATATTTGAGATAGCCGACTATGGCAATCATGGCGGCATTGTCAGTAGTATATTCAAATTTCGGAATAAAAACTTGCCAACCCAACTGTTCTTGCGCATCAAGCAAGGCTTTGCGGATACCGGAATTAGCAGACACCCCGCCGGCAATGGCAATCCGGTTGATACCGGTTTGCTCAACAGCCTTTTTGAGTTTGTCCATAAGAATATTGACGATGGTATATTGAATGGAAGCTGATAAATCGGCAAGATTGTCTTTGATAAAATCCGGATTGTCTTTGGTTTGTTTTTGCAAAAAGTACAAAATGGCGGTTTTAAGCCCGCTGAAACTGAAATTCAGTCCGTCAACACGCGGTTTGGTAAATTTAAAAGCCTTTGGATTACCTTCAGCGGCATATTTGTCAATTAACGGTCCGCCGGGATAGGGCATTCCCATGATTTTGGCGGATTTATCAAAAGCTTCGCCTACGGCATCGTCTAAGGTTTCGCCCAAAACTTTAAAATCAAAATGACTGTCAACTTGCACAATTTGCGTGTGTCCGCCGCTGATAGTCAAGGCTAAAAACGGAAATTCGGGTAATTGCATTTCGTTATCTTGGATAAAATGTGCCAAAATATGAGCTTTCATATGATGCACTCCAATTAACGGAATACCCAATGCCAAACTCATGGATTTGGCAAAAGAAACCCCGACTAACAATGAACCCAACAATCCCGGTCCTTCTGTAAAAGCAATAGCAGACAAATCTTTTTTGTCAATTCCGGCATCTTTTAAAGCAGCATCTACTACCGGTACAATATTCTGTTGGTGTGCCCGCGAAGCCAATTCGGGTACCACGCCGCCATATTGTTCGTGAATGGCTTGGTTGGTGACTTTATTGCTGATAATTTTACCGTCTTTTAACACAGCGGCAGCCGTATCGTCACACGAGGATTCAATTCCTAAAATATAAATGGATTTATTATTTTTGTCTTTTGCTTTTTCAGGCATAAAAATTGCTATTTTTATAGGCAAAATTACTATTATCTAAGCGATATTAAAAAAATTATAAAAATATTATCTCGTATTTTGGTTATCTTGTTGATAATCATTGTTTTATTATCATTAATTTTGGCTGTTCCTTCGGTTCAGACTGCCATTGCAAGGCGTGTTGCCGATAAAATTAATGATGATACCGGTGTCAATTTAAAGATTGACAAGTTGCAAATTACCTTAACCGGCTCCATAATTTTAAAAGATTTTATGGCGTTAGATGAACATCAGGATACTATTTTTTATGCCAAACAACTACAAACTTATATTAGAAATCCGTGGACAATTGATGAAGATCACAGTTTGAAATTAGGATATACACAAATTGAAAAATTACAAGGTAAAATCATTACTTATCAAGGTGATAGCAAATCAAATTTAGATATTTTTATTGACAAAGTCAGCGGACAACCTACCGGTGATAATAATACCCCGCCATTTGGTATTTATGTTAAGAAATTACTTCTTAATAATTCAAAATTTAAATTGTTTGATTACAATACAAAAAGTCCCAAAATATTAGATTTTACTAATTTAAAAGCAGATTTAACGGATTTTGAACAGATTTCAGATCGTGTGGCTTTTAAGCTTCATCATCTGCAAATGCTTGATTATAGAGGTTTACAAGTTGATAAGTTAAGCACAATTTTTAAGTATGATGATAACAGTATTGATTTTAATAATTTTGTTTTAAAAACTCCCGAGTCTGCGGTGTCTATAGATTTACGTTTTGTATCACCAAGCAAAGGTTACAGCGATTTTAATAACAGTGTACGTGTTGAAGGAAAAATAAAAAACGGCTATATTGCAGCTGTTGATTTGAATAAATTTAGTAATGTATTCCATAACGCTCGCAAGATATTTTTGCAAACTACTTTTTCAGGTACGCTTAACAATTTAAAACTGAATAAATTAGAAGCGTCAACGGATCATCATATTCGGATAAAAGGTAAAGTAGATTTGAAAAATATGTTTAATGATGATAATTTTATTGTTGATAGTCAATTAAAACAGTTGAGTATTTCCTTTAGAAAATTAAATTTACTGATTCCCAATATATTTAATAATAATTTAATCAAAACTTTTAACCCTTTCGGTGATTTTGAAATGACAGGTGATTTATTTTACGGAACTGAAAATTTGAAAACTGATTTAGAAGTTTTGACAGATCTCGGTGATTTATCAGTTAATTTGACCATGGATAATTTGACAGATGTCACAAAAACTACTTACCAAGGACATATCGTTACTGAAAATTTGAAAATTAAATCATTTGTCAAAGAAAATATTGATAATTTATCTACCAATTTCAAAATAAAAGGTTTCGGATTGACATTAAACTCGTTGAATGCTAATCTTTTAGGTAGTGTGAGTGCAATAACTTACAATGATTACACCTATCATAATATTGAAATTAACGGTGATTTTCAAAGTAAATTATTCCAAGGACAAGTTGATATCGCCGATAAAAATCTTGAAATGGACTTTAATGGTTTGATAGATTTTTCCAAAACTAAGCGCAATTTAGATTTCTATATGGAAGTCTGTCATGCCAATTTGTATAATCTTAATTTTTCAAAAGATGAATTTGCACGTTTTAGCGGTGAAGTTAATGTTAAAGCAGAAGGTACCGGTATTGACGATGTGGTCGGTAAACTTGAAGCAGAAAATTTGGTTATTGCCAATCAACATGATACTTATAAATTTAACAATTTTGATATTGAATCACTTTTTAATGACAAGCAAGAACGTCAAATCTTGTTTAACTCAACAGACATAGTTGACGGGTATATCCGTGGTCATTTCAAGTATCAATCTATTCCGGTTTTGATACAAAATGCTTTAGGAAGTGTGTTTGCAAACTATAAAATAAAACCTGTTGAAAATCAACAGTATATGTTTTATAAATTACGCCTTCATAACAAGATAATCAATTTGTTAAATCCGGATTTGAAGCTTGCAGAAAATACTGTTATAAGAGGAAAAATTGATTCGAAAGATAACAAGCTGAAACTTAAATTATTGTCTCCTAAAATTTCTTTGGGAGATAATGAATTTGATAAATTGAATTTAAAAATTGACAATAAAAACCCGCTTTACAATATATTCTTAAAAATAGATACGATTAATACCGGTTTTTACAAATTTAATAATTTACGTTTGTTAAATACAACAATCAATGATACATTATATTTAAAAGCAAAATTTGAAGGAGGTAGCAAATTCAATGATCATTATGATATTGCATTTTTTTATACCATGGATCAATTGCAAAATTTTGTATTTGGGTTACAAAAATCTGCATTAAATTTTAAAAATACGCCATGGGAAATAAATCCTAACGTGAATTTGAACCGTATTGTTTACAAACTGGAATCAGATTCTTTAAAAATCGACGATGTTGGTATTTTTCATAAAAATGAACGCGTTGACATTTCCGGAATTAAATATAAAGATTCTCTTGATTTTATTGCAAATCTTGACAGTATTGACTTAACACATATCACGCCACATTTTGAAGAATTCAGTTTTGAAGGTAAGATAAACGGACAGGTACATTTAGCAAAGTACGGTACTAATATTTTACCATCTGCCGTACTGGGTATTAAACGTTTTAAATTTAACAATCAACTATTAGGTGATTTGAGCTTGAAAGTCAGTGCTTTACCGGGTAAGCATATATTTGTTGACATGAGTGTTGTAAATGATGCGTTTCAATCATTAAAATTGTTGGGCTATGTCGATATGAAAAAAGATACACCTGAAATTAGTGTCAATTTGGTACTTAATGATTTCTCTGTCAATCCTTTACAAAATTTATTCAAAGACATTTTTGAAAATGTAAGAGGTAAAGTTTCTGGAAGGGTAAAATTGAGTGGAAAACTTGATAACATGTCTTATGACGGTAAATTAACAGCAAATAATTTAGGCTTGAAAATTTTGGCGTTAAATACTGACTATCAATTTGTTAATCATTCAGTTGTCTATTTGCATGACCAAACTTTTGAACTTAAAAATGCGCGTTTTTTTGATACAAAATACAAAACAAAAGGCGGTGTAACCGGAACGATTAAGCATCATAATTTTGATAATTGGCATTTGGATTTGAATATTGATACAGATAATATGTTGGTGTTGGATACGCCCCCGGATCCTTTGGAAATGTTTTACGGTACGGTTTATACAGGAGGAAAAGCCCGGATTTACGGATCTGTTGACCGTTTAAAAATAGATGCGGAGATGCAGACGAAACCAAAAACTATATTGGTGATAACTTTATCAGATGTAGAATCAATAGGTGAAAACGATTTTGTCCGGATAATTTCGAAACAGGATTATAATAAGGAAAAAAGCGGGCTGAAAAAGCGTCATAAAATCTATGAAGGATTGGAAATGAATTTCGATTTGGATATCACACCGGATGCACAGGTGGAAATTTTACTTGATCAAGAGTTTGGTAGCACTTTGGTTGCCAAAGGTACCGGATTGGTTTTGATGAATATAAATACCAACGGACAATTTAAAATTTTCGGTGATTTTGCGGTAGAAGATGGTATTTATAACTTTAAATATGCCGGCGTTATCGATAAAAAATTCGTGGTTGAACCCGGTAGTTACATTAGTTGGGAAGGCGATCCGTTCAATGCCACGCTCGATATTGAAGCCGTTTATGAAACCTTTGCCGATCCTACGGTTTTACTGGCAGATCAAGGTTTGACAGCCAAAAAAATGCCGGTGGAAGCGATTATCTATTTAAAAGATAAATTGATAAAACCTACTATAAATTTTGACCTGAAATTACCAAAAGCTAATGCTGTTTTGAAATCACAAGTGGATTATATCTTGAGTGACCCTGACAAAAAAACTTTACAAGTCTTGTCTTTGTTGTCATTTGGTGATTTTATTAATGAGAATGATTACAATTTGTCTAAACGGGCAGGAGAGGGCGTTGTAAAAACATTTACGGAAAAAGGTTTGAACATTTTAAACGGACTGATGGCACAGGATGATAAATTTCAAGTAAACCTGAATTACACGCGTGGTGATGAAAATATTGAACGAAATTTGGTTACCGACCCGCAAGTTGGGTTGAGCCTGGTGACACAAATCAATAAAAAAGTTTATATCAACGGTAAAGTAGCTATTCCCGTAGGTCGCTATACAAAATCTTCTATTGTTGGGGATGTTGAATTAGAGGTGTATCTCGACAAAAAAGGTAATTTGGTATTACGCGTTTTCAATAAACAAACCGAACTTGAATACATTGGTCAACAAGAAGGTTACACCCAAGGTGTAGGACTTTCTTATCAAGTTGATTTTGATACTTTCTCAGATATATTGCAAAAATTTGGCATTTCCGTAAAAACTGAACCTT